>CAMBDR010000001.1 GCA_945864765.1 Janthinobacterium lividum
GCCGAGCTTGTGTTCACCTTGGCTTTCAAACGATGACGCCAGGTTATGCAAACCCAATGCCAGCATAGGGCTATAAGCCGCAAAATTTTGATGCGCCAAACTTTCGTAAATGGTTACCGCGCGTTTTCCAAGTTCCACGGCAGCAGTATGATTGTTCAATTTTTGAAAAATCAGGGATGAATTATTTAAACTTGCAGCCAGTCCGTGGCCGTAGGCAGCAAAATTTTGCTGCGCTAAATTTTCATAGATTGCCACCACCTTTTGGCTCGCCGCAGATGCGGCATCACGCTCGCCTTGTTCGAACAATTTGATAGATAAGTGGCTCAGGCTTTTTGCCAAATCAGCCCCATACGCGGCAAAATTTTGCTGCGCCAGTCTTTCAAATTTGATTACGTCCTGTTGAATTTGCGCCAAAGTAGCGGTGGACTCGTTTGAATCACTTACCGGATTGGCAGGAATGGTTTCGATATACAGCGTTTGCTGGCGCACCTGTGCCATGCGTGGCGAATCCAGAATAGTGGCAATCCGATCCAGATCGAATACATCGAGTAAGGAAAAATCACATACTTGCTTCAATTCGCCGCGCTCACTGCGGCTGAGTTCTTGATTGGTAATAAACACAATGCCATTGGCCGGGATTGTTGCGACGCTGGCCAATTCATTCATAAATTGCGTTTTGATTTGCGCAAATGATTGTTGCTCCTGCTGAAAATAAATCGTCATTAGCCAGCGTTGCCCATCCTTGACATACAGTATAACGGTTCCGCCATCTGGCCCGGCGACCGGGTGGCCGGGGCCGAGAAGGGTGAAGCCTTGGTCAAGTAACACCTGTGCTGCAAGCTGCTGGGCGGCAGCCAAGCCGTATGGCCAATTCAATAAGCGATACCAGGTTTCGTCAGTGCGGGTCATGGGTAGTGGGTATGATAGTGATGACCCGGCAATTATGCCTCACTTTGGCGGTGGATAGTCGCGAACCTGAGCGATTCGCGCATCAAAATGGTTACCCGTGCTAAAAAGTAATGTGGAATAGGGGAGGGACTCATGGAAAGCCTGCATCAGCCCCAATCTAAAACTGAATAAACTTGACTGGCACCTTCCCGGTCAACCACACCCCGTTTTCAGCCTGATAAAACTCATACCCTTGTTGCTGCATGCTGGCCGCATCCACCCGCAACACCACAGGCAAACCATGGCGTTGCCCCACCTTGACGGCGGTAGCCTGTTCCTGAGACAGATGAACAAACTGGCGCGAGCCAGGGATTAAGCCCTGCTGCTTGATCGACTGCAAAAACCGTGTCGCCGTGCCGTGGTACAGCACAGCAGGCGGGGTGATGGCCTGGTAGCCAATATCCACCGTTTTGAGCGAATGCCCTTGCGCGGCGCGGATGCGCAAACCATCTTCGGAAATAGTGAAACGCTTTTTATCGTTGGTATCAACCACGGTTTGCAACAGTTCGCGATTGAGGCGCTTGCCTTTTTTATTGGCGAGCAGGATCAAGGTGTCAATTTCGGCCCAGCCTTGTGGGTCGAGGGTGATGCCTATGGTTTCGGGACTGTGACGCAGGATAAGACTGAGGAATTTACTAAATTTAATTATTTGATCGTTCATTTTTTGTTATTGTTCGCCCACGATGGGCAGAATTTAAAGTTATTTTTATTGGTATTTGTTATTTTTAGCCAGTGCAAAAAACGGCTGCGGTACAACATGGTTGAACCTGATTTAGCCTGATTTAGCGCCTTTTTTGCATTGCTGGCGCAGTCTAGCAGAAAAAAATTCATTTGACCAGTGTTTGCGGCACAATAAAAATTGCCTCACATCACGGTAAGCAGCAAAAAGTGGGGTAGGATAGGGCATCCATTACACTTTTTGGAACGGGAATCGTCATGCCAATACAGAGTCAACTAACACGGTTAGCGCGCGCGGTCTGCGCTGCCATCAGCACTATCAGCACCATCATTGCCATGAGTGTCATCAGTGCCCTCAGTTCATCTGCCCATGCCGATACGCTGGGCAAAATCCGCGACAGTAAAACCATCACCATTGCCCATCGTGAAGCGTCGCTGCCCTTTTCCTATTTTGACGAAAATAAAAAACCAATCGGCTATTCGATTGATTTATGCCTGAAAATTGTCGAAGCCATCAAGCATGAGTTGAAATTACCCAAATTGACGGTGCTGTATGTGCCAGTCTCTCCCTCGACCCGCATTGCCACCATCATGCAGGGCAAAGCCGATCTGGAATGCGGTTCCACCACCAATAATGCGGAACGGCGCAAGCAAGTCGCGTTCACCATCCCGCACTTTATGGCGGCCTCGCGCATGGTGGTGCGGACTGATTCCAACATCAAAAACTGGAACGATTTGCGCGGCAAGCGCGTGGTTACCACCAAGGGCACCACCTCCGTCAAATTGATCAGTGATCACAATAAAGGCCTGGCACTGGCCATCTCACTGGTGGAGGCCAATGACCATGCTGAATCGTTTGGCAAAGTCGAGAAAAACGAAGCCGATGCCTTTCCAATGGACGATGTGTTGCTGTATGGTTTGCGCGCCAAGGCCAAAACGCCCGCCAATTTTGAGGTGGTGGGTTCGCCGATCTCAACTGAGCCGTATGCGATTATGATGGCCAAAGATGACCCCGCCTTCAAGGCGCTGGTGGACCTGGAAATGGCGCGCTTGATCAATGACGGGGAGTTGAGTAAAATTTATGACAAGTGGTTTAAGAAACCGATTCCACCGAATGGTATCAATATGAATATGCCAATGGGGCATTTATTGCGGGATACCTTGCTTTTCCCAACCGACAAAGTTGGAGATTAGTTGGGGATTAGTTGGGGGTTAAATTGTGCGTGTTATTTCAGCGCCACGACCATTTTGTAGCTGGCGTTGCCGTGGCTGCTGCCGATGACAATCAGATATTTTCCTGGCATGGGTAGCGCACCGACCCAATTGGTGGCATCGTCACCTGCGCTCGCCTGAGGCAAGCTTTTACCTTTGATCTCTTCCGAACCTGCCACACGCTTTGAGGTGTAGCCCGGTAAATAGATTTGAAATACCGCATTTTTTTCGCTGGAGGTTACTGCTACCGACAAGCCTTGCCCCGCCGTCGCATTGAACACATAGCTATGAATATAGCCATCAACCACCGTGCCTTGTACGGTGGTGTTATTGCCAGGCTTGGCAAAGGTGAGTACTTTTTCCAGCGCGTGTACCGTACCAAATGGGCAAGCCAAGGCCAGCAATAAGCATGTTTTTATGAGTAAGCGTGTCATTTTCAGCGGCCCTTTTATGAGATGTCGTGGCTATTTAGTATGGATATGTGCGTTGCTTAATGGAGGCTTAACGGAGGCTTAATGGCGGCTTAATGGACGATCTTGGCTAAAAAGTCGCGTGCCCGATCTGAGCGCGGGGCACCGAAAAATTCATCTTTGGTGCAATCTTCAATCACCTTACCCTGATCCATAAACACAATCCGGTTCGCCACGCGCTTGGCAAAACCCATTTCGTGGGTCACCACCATCATGGTCATGCCTTCTTGCGCCAGACCGACCATCACGTCCAGCACTTCATTAATCATTTCCGGGTCGAGCGCAGAAGTGGGTTCGTCAAACAACATGGCGATTGGGTCCATCGAGAGTGCGCGCGCAATCGCCACCCTTTGCTGCTGGCCACCCGAGAGTTGGCCGGGGAATTTATCTTTTTGCGCAATCAGGCCAACCCGATCCAAATATTTTAAACCGCGCACCCTCGCTTCTTCCTGGCTGCGCTTCAAGACCATCACCTGGCCGATGGTCAGGTTTTCGGTAATCGACAAATGCGGGAATAATTCAAAGTTTTGAAACACCATGCCAATTTTGGCGCGCAGGCTGGACAGATTGGTTTTGGGGTCGCCTACCGAAATGCCATCGACGCTAATGTCGCCTTTTTGAAATGGCTCCAGGCCATTCACGGTTTTGATCAGGGTCGATTTGCCGGAGCCGGACGGGCCGCAAATAACCATCACATCGCCTTTTTTGACATCGGTGGAGCAATCGGTCAGCACCTGAAACTGACCATACCACTTACTGACGTTTTTTAATGAAATCATGAAATTCTCCAAATAGTGTGTGCGGTGTTTAGCGAATGATGGCGATTTTTTGTTGCAGGCGCTTGACGATGGTGGACAGTCCAAGGCACAGCACAAAATAGACAACTGCGACAAACAGATACATTTCCACCAGCCGCCCGTCGCGCTGCGCCACTTTTGAGGCGGCCCCAACGAAATCGGTAATCGACAACACATACACCAGCGATACGTCTTGAAACAGCACAATGGTTTGCGTCATCAGCACGGGCAGCATGTTGCGAAACGCCTGCGGCAAAATGATCTTGGCCATGGTTTGTCCGTAAGTCATGCCCAGCGCATGGCCAGCCCAGACCTGGCCGCGCGGTATCGATTGAATCCCGGCGCGCATGATTTCGCAGTAATAGGCGGCTTCAAATAAGATGAACGTGATCAGGCACGAGGCGAAAGCGCCGACCTTGATCGGTTCTTTGGCCCCAATCACCCATGCGCCGATATACGGCACCAAAAAATAAAACCAGAAAATAACCAACACCAGCGGCATTGAACGGATTAAATTCACATACGTGGTGGCAGGTAAAGAGAGCCAACGGGTACTCGATAGCCGCATCATCGCCAACAGCGTGCCCAGGAAAATCCCGCCCACCATGGCTAACAGTGTGAGTTGGAGGGTAAATACCATCCCGGTTTGAAACAAATACACCCATGAACGCTCGATGACGTTGAAGTCGAAATTGGAAAACATATCAGTGTCCTCCCGATTGGCCGATCAAGCCCGGTACGGACACGGCCCGTTCCAGCCGACGCATACAAAATACCACGAAAATATTGACCACAATATAAATCAGAGTGGCCGCAGTAAAGGCTTCAAAAACCTGAAACGAAAATTCCTGCATCGAGCGGGCGCGTGCGGTCAGTTCCATCAAGCCGATGGTGAGCGCCACCGAACTGTTTTTGATGATATTCAAAAATTCGCTGGTGAGAGGTGGCATCACGATGCGAAACGCCATCGGCAGCAAGATGTAGCGGTAGGTTTGTGGTAGCGTCAAACCCAGCGCCGTGCCCGCCATTTTTTGCCCACGCGGCAGCGCCTGTATGCCGGAGGTAATTTGTACTGCCACCCGGGATGAAGTGAAAAACCCGAGGCAAATCACGGCGGTCACAAACGGGGCGTTGGGCAGGCTTTTTAACGCATCGCCCAAGGCCTTGGGTAATAATTCCGGTATCACGAAGTACCATAAAAACATTTGCACCAGCAGGGGAATATTGCGAAACAATTCCACCCAGGCGTTGGAAAGGCGCACCACCCAGGGGTTGGGCAGGGTGCGCAGGGTGCCGATAATCGAACCCAGCAACAAGGCGATGACCCAGGCTAAAAGCGCCGTGGCCAGAGTCCAGGCCAGGCCCGACCACAGCGTGTCAAGATAGGTGCCCACGCCATCGGGCGACGTTTCCCAGAAAATGCGCCAATTCCAATTGTAATTCATGCTCTCCTCCGCTTACCGCACTTATTTGCTGGCTTATTTGCTGGCTTATTTGCCAGCTTATTTGTTGACTGCCTTGCCCGGCATTATTTTTTCTTGCCCAGCGATTTTTGTGCTTCCGGCACGGTTGCATAAGCGGCCGGATCACCCGAATCGGTAGGGTGAGTGGACACGTATTTGAGTTGCGGCGTCAGCGGGAACAGCATATTGATGCCCTTGGGTGGGATCGGTGACATAAACCATTTGTTATAGATTCTGAGTACGTCATCCGATTGATACAAACGGGTCAGGGTGGCATCGACCACTTTTTTAAACTCCGGATCATTGCGCCGCATCATGATGCCATACGGTTCCACCGACAGTGGTTCTTTGCTGATTTCATAATCGGAAGGTGCCTTGGAATTGGCGGCCAGACCCGCCAGCAAAATATCATCCATGGCAAAGGCGACCGCGCGCCCGGTTTCCACCATCAAAAACGATTCAGCATGGTCTTTGGCGGAAATTATCGTCATGCCCAGGTTTTGCTCGTTATTCATGATGGTGAGTTGCTTGAGCATGGTGGTGCCGGCGGTCGATACCACGGTCTTACCTTTTAAATCGGTCAGATTTTTGATGCCGGAGGCTTTTTTCGAAATAAAGCGGGCACCGGTCACAAACATGGTGGGGGCAAACGCGACCTGTTTTTGTCGTTCGATATTATTGGTGGTAGAGCCGCATTCCAGATCGATGGTGCCATTGGCCATCAGTGGAATACGCGTGGCCGAAGTCACGGGATTGAGTACGGTTTTGAGCGAAGTCAAACCCAAATGTTTTTGTACACCCAACACCGCTTTCAAACACAAATCAATCGAATAGCCTTGGTAGGATTGCTTGTCGTCGAGGTAGGAAAAGGGAACCGATGAATCGCGCACGCCCAGGGTAATCACGCCGGACTCTTTAATCTTTTTCAAAGTGCCAGTGAGTTCTTCTGCTTGGCTTGCCGCACTGAAGACCATGCTGCTGCAAGCCACGGCGAGTAGGGTGGCCAATAGCTTGGGGGAACGACGATTTTGGGCTAACTTCATGTGCTTCTCCTGGTGATGAATGATGATGGATGATTGTGAATGATCAAAAAGTGGCGAACTTAAAACAGCTAGTGTAGCAAAAGCCTTTGCCAGATACGAAAATTGATCTCAACAAGCGGCTGCAAGTGTCTGAATAATAGACGTTTATGCGCAATATTCCAACAAATTTAAATTCAGACGAAACAAAGGCAGGCAGTTGTCGAAGAAATATTGGATAATAACAGAATTGTTTTCGCAAAAGGTTTGTTATGGGTTCGAGCGCAAATTCTCTCGTCGCTGCTGATGCCGCCGCGTTGTCTGCCACGCCTGCGGTGGTACGCCTGGGTATTCCTGGTCTTGCCAGCTTAACTGACAGCATGATGGCTGGCAGCCTGTATGCGCTGGTGGCGGAAGCGCCCCCCACCCGCTACCCCCTGATCGCCAGCAGTCTGGCCCATGCCTTGAAACACGATATTGCCTGCACCATCGTGGTGCCCGCCAATCCTGAGCAATTCATCGCGCGTATCGCCGGGTTTGCCCGGTTTGATTTGGAAACGGCGGTGGCGGAAGGGCGGATTCAATTCTTTGTGATGCAGGAAAATTTCAGCAAGACCATGTTTCGTTTTGGGCCGGAAACCTTTTGCCGCGAACTGGATCACTTTCAAATCCCTGACAACAGTTATTTTATTTTTGAACAAGCCGACGATTTGCTCAGCTTGCACGACGTATCGCTGGCTTTATCGCAGATCAGTGGTTTAAAGCAATGGTTTAGCCAGCATAATGTGACGGGTATGCTATCGTTTTCACGCATTGGCAGTTCTGCCCAGTCTTTGGCCGCTTTGCAATGTCTGATGGATCAATTGGGCGGCATTACCCGTGTCGGTGGGCACCGCGACGGTTTGGAAATTACCTTTGATTATTGGCATTCGCAAGAAGGCACGGTGGCGGCCAAGAGCTACCCGCTGCAAACGCTCGATTCGGGCATGTTGGTGGTGATGGCCAATGCGGCGCAAAACCATGGCACGGGCCGGGTTGAAGTGCCCGATGCCGAAGATGAAGGCGAGCCGCATTTCTTTTTTATGGATGCCGAACTCATCAGCATGGGCAAACAAATGCCGGGCGTGTGGCAGCATGTTGATTCTTTGGTGGGGATGATGCATGTGACGCGCGAGCATCATTCGGCGACCGTCATCCTCACGTTCCGGCGCGATACCGATTTACGCCAATTGGCGCAGGCGGTGCATACACTGCGCCATGGTTTGGGGCGGCGCGCGCGCATTGTGGTGCAAGAAAAAGGGGCGTCGCTGCGTTATCAAAACGAAGCCTTGTTATTGCGCCTGGGCTTGAATCTGGTGATTCACGTTGATGTCCACGCCAGCCGCTTACCTTTATTGCTGGCTTCGCTCAAGGGGCAAATTTTTGATCGGGATATCGATATCAATTTCGATATGGCCTTGGCCAGCGTCACGCCGTCCGGCTTGCGCGGCTATGTGTTGCCGCAACGCTTTGTGGCGGAGGCGCAAACTTTGCTGGAACGGGCGGAAACGTTGGATATCCCTTGCGCGCTGGTGCTGGGTATGCCGGGGCGGGATGTCACGGCGCAAGCCATTTTGGGTAAAATTTTGATGTCGCGCTCGGGCGATATGGTGAGCTTTGATCAGCAAAGCTGCTATATGTTTTTAAATGGCTGCCCGGAAACCAGTTTGCTGATGACATTGGAGCGGGTATTGGGGCAAGACGTGGGCGCGGCGTTTGTGGAATCGCGCTTTGTTTTAAAGCGCCATGAAATTTTGGCCGAGCTGGCAGCGCTCACGCGCGCGGCGGAGCGCTACACCTTGCCAGATTATTCCGATGTGCCGATGCGGCCCGCACCGGTGCGGCCAGCGCCAGCGCAGGCAGTTGCGCCTGTATCCATATCCGCACCTGGACCCGTTCATGCCCCCGCCCCCGCGCCAGCATTTGCGCGCGAGCTTGCGCCTGAGCCTGTACGTGTGCCTGCCTTCGTGCATAAGCCTGCGCCCGAGCCAGCACCTGCGCCTGTACCTGCGTTTGTGCAGCACAAACCTGCGCCCGTGATTGAGCTTGAGGAATCAAGCCCCGAACCTGCGGCAGCAGCCGTTGCTGCCAAGCCACCTGCTGGCGAAAGCGGCCAGTTCCATTATGGCGGCGAGTTAGGCAAAGTGGTTGCATTTGGCAAAAAAGAAGCCCCGCGTGCAACGCGGGCAGTGAAGAAAGCATAAAGGATGCGTCGCTCAATTTCAACCCTCATCTTGTGGCTATTGCCGCTACTGTATTTTGGCCAGTACGGCACCTGCCAGGCACAAGTGGAATCGGCCAAGCCAGCCGCTACTGCTGCCGCCACAACGACTTCTACTGACGACGCCAGCGCCGCCAACCCTGAGCCGCCCCCCTTGTCGCCCGTTGAAAAATGGTATCGTGGCGGACAATTTCAACAAGCGGCGGAACAAGGTTTGCAAGACTTGTTGCAAGAGCCATGGAATCACGAATTACGCTTCATCGTGGCCGACAGTTTGCAGCGCAACGGGCAGATCGAACAAGCCATCGCCCAGTTTCAGGCACTCGATGGCACGCCGCTGGCGCATAGTGCCAATGTGCGCCTGAATGCCTTGCGCGTCGGGCGCAATGAAATCCCGGACATTACCCCGCCCAATCCTAAATTGGCCAAATTGGCCAGCGCGCTACCCATATCCATACCAACTACCCAGCAAAACCTGGAAACCACCGCACCCCGGCCCGATAAGTTGGAGAAACCAGTCTCCACCCTGCGGGCGCGGGTATTGTTCCCGAAAAAATCCCCCGCCTTGCAAAAAATTGACGATTTGGCCAATAAAGGGGATTACGATGGCGTCGCACGCCAAGGCTTGCTCTTGCTGGCGCAAGATAAAAACAATGCCGAGTTACGCTTGTTGGTGGCCAATAGTTTGGCCTGGACCGGCTTTTTGGATCAGGCAGCGGCGCAATATCAATTATTACTCGATACCTCGCAAGCGCAAGACGCGCAAGTGGGTTTGGCCAATGTCTACCGTTGGCGCGGTCAGGATGAACAAGCTTTGCCACTATATAAAGCGGTG
Source organism: Janthinobacterium lividum (assembly GCA_945864765.1). Lineage (GTDB taxonomy): Bacteria > Pseudomonadota > Gammaproteobacteria > Burkholderiales > Burkholderiaceae_D > CAMBDR01. The sequence continues at coordinate 9,683 of CAMBDR010000001.1, forward strand.
TTGGCGCGCAGCCCTAAAAATGAGGCCGCGCTGGAAGGGCTGCGCCTGGCCGAGCGTGAACTGGCACCGCGCAGCCTGATCACGGCCGGTGCCGCCGTCGATTCGTCCGACGCCAAACGGCGCGCTCTCGCCATCAACCACCGCTGGCGCGACAGGAGTGGCCGCCATGTGTTTGAAGTGGAAATGGGGGCCAACAACGATCAATTATTGGCGCTACACCAAAATGAGCGCGATGTAACGCTACGCTACCAGGCTTTGGGCCTGCCGCTACAACCGAAGTTGGAAATAGCGGAACAGTATCAACCAAATCGTGTATTAACGGGCAGCTTACGCCTGCATTGGTCGGGCGCGCAAAATTATATTGAGTTGGGGCGGCTGGATTGGGGTAAGCTGGCATCGAATGCCAAAGCCTTAAAAGGCGCGCTCACCGCCGACCACGTGGGGGCCGCCTTCGCAACTCGTGGCCGTTGGGGGGAATTGAGTGGTAAAATCGACAATTACAGCATTTCCGATGGGAATGATATTATCAGCAGTGGCTTGCGCTTTGTGCCAGCATGGCGTCCTTTGGGCAACCATGTCAAATTATTTACCGGCATCGAAACGCGGGATGCACGCAAGGGCGCGGTAGCGGGTAGTTATTGGGCACCGGTGGATGGTTTTGGTTCCGGCTATGTCGGCTTGCAAACCGATTGGGGCGGGGCCGACTGGAGTTTATACGGTTCCGGCCAGGTCGGTGCGCGTTTATATGGCGAAGCGGGTAATAGTTGGAGTCTGTCGGCAGGTGGTAAGTGGTGGTTGGGCTCGGATTTTGCAGTCGGCTTAAATATGTTTGGCTTGGGTAGTCGGCGCGATAATGCGGGTTATCGGGCCAAAGCCGTGAATGTTAACCTGGAAAAATTGTGGAACTGAAAAAATCCTGGCGTTGGTTGGTGGCTGGCTCGGTGGTGGTGGGGCTGGTGCTGTTGATCGGCTTTAGCTACGATAAAATCCTCAATTTGGGTGAAGATTCGTTCAGCATCCTGTTTGAAAACTTCGTGCTCTCGGCCATTTCCATCTATCTGATGTTTTTCCTGGCCTTGCTCATCATCCGCTATGCGGTGATGATTTTATATTCCTTTATGGAGCACCTCGAATATTTGCTCAAGCGTCGCCGTGAAGACGCCAAAAGCGACACCAACTACCGCGAAGAAGGCAGCTTGCCGATGATTTCGCTGGTGGTGCCGGCTTATAACGAAGGCCCGGTGATACAACCTGCCGTGCGCTCCCTGCTGAAACTGGATTACCCGAACTATGAAATCATCGTGGTCGATGACGGTTCTTCCGACGATACCTATGAAAAAGCGCTGGCGGTATCGCGCGAGCAAAGCATTATCCCGGTGCGGGTGGTGACCAAGCGCAATGGCGGTAAATCTGATGCGCTCAACACCGGCATGACGCAAGCGCGTGGCGAATTCATTTTAAATATGGATGGCGATTCCAAACTCTCCAGCAATACCCTGCGCGCCTGCATCCGCCATTTTGAAGACCCCAGCGTGGGCGCGGTGGCCGGCAATGTTAAAGTTTTGAATCGTGAAAATTTATGGACCAAAGTGCAGGCACTGGAATATGTCGAAGGCCTGGCCATGGCGCGCAAGGCGCAAAGTTTTATGCGCGCCGTCAATATCATCCCCGGCCCCTTGGGCATGTTTCGCAAATCGGTATTGCAGCAGGCGGGTGGTTATGATCACGACACCTTTGCCGAAGATTGCGATTTAACACTGAAATTGCTGATGCGTGGCTGGCATATTGCCTACGAACCCACCGCCATTGCCTGGGTCGAAACCCCGAGCGGCCTGCTGGATTTACTCAAACAGCGCTACCGCTGGACCCGTGGCATTTTGCAAGCCACCAAAAAACATAGTTCGGCCCTGTGGCAACCGCGCAAAGCGGGCTTAAACTTCTTTATTTTATGGTATATGCTGTTTGAAGGCATTATGTGGCCTTTTTCCACCGTGCTGGGTAATATCTTTTTCGCCTATATCGGTTTGCAATATGGTGTCGCGATCTTTTTGTTTTATTGGTTGCTGCACTTAACCATGCTGGATATTATTTCCGCTGCCTATTGCGTCATCATCGAAGAAGAAGACCCTGGTTTGATTTTTTACTCGGTGGTATTTCGCTTGTTTTACATTACCATTATTGACGTTGCCAAGGTTTTTGCCACGCTGGAAGAATGGCGTGGCACCGCCATGACCTGGGGCAAATTGCAGCGCGAAGGAAAGCTTTAATATGGAACTGCTATGGATTTAATTTCTCTACTGGCCACGGTCATTTTGATTACCACCATCGGCACCCTGGTGGTGGCGGTGGCCGCTTACATTGCCTTTAAATTGCGTGATAAACGTCGCCCCAAAAAGCGCGACCCCACCATGCATTCTGACGGCCCCTATCAACCGATCTTTTTAGAGCGCTACGTACCCGGCAAAACGCTGGAAGACGCAACGCCCAAAGAATCATGAGTGCACTCGCCATGGCGAAGTTGGACGTAGACCAGTTTGAAAACCGCCCGGCCTATCGCCGTAATGGCATGTATTTGCCTGCGCTGTTTATTATGGGTATTGCCACCGCGATTTTGGGGTTTTTAATGGCCATGCAAAGCTTGGGCTGGAAAATGCCGATCGTCGGGGCCGAGCAAAAAAAGACTGATAGTGTGCAAAATGGCGTGGTGTTATATATCTCGCCCAATAGCCGCGCCTATTTCACCCAAATTGGTGGCAATTACGACAACTTGCTCATCCCCTGGCGCAATTACTTTAAAGAGCGCAAGGAAAAGATTAAAGAAATCACCGATATCGGCGAACTGATTAAACTCACCGAAGGCGTGTTGATTTTGCCTTCGGCCTTATCGCTCAATGAGGAAGAGCGCGGCGAAATTACCCGCTTCCAAAAAAACGGTGGCGCGGTGATGGCCACTTGGGCTACGGGTAGCAGAAATGGTAAAGGCGATTGGCAAGGCTGGGAATTATTGGCTGATTTGGGCGCGCAAGTGCTGGGTGAAATGGAAGTCGGTTCAACCGCCCAGCAATTGGTGTTGAATGGCGAATCGCCAATATCGCAACAAAACGCGGCAGGCAAGCGGATTTGGTTGGGCAAACCAGCCGAGCGGTTTTTGCGCATCAAGGGGGAAAACCGGGGCGCGCAAATTATGGAATGGAGCCGCGCACCCACTAAAGAGCGTGCGGCTGAAGCGGCGATCACGTTTTCAGAAAAAAACGGAGGCCGCGCCGTGGTGTTTGCCTTTGCCGAATCGGCCTGGGAAGCGCAAGCCTTTCCCATTTACGCGATGGTGGATGACGCGCTCACCTGGTTGCAGCGCAAACCGGCCATTGTTAAAGCCAGTTGGCCCAATGGGCGGCGCAGTGCGGAAATGATTGAAATGGATACCGAACAAGGTTTTCCGAATGCGCTGCGCTTTGGTTCGATGATGCGCGCCTTAAACTATCGCGGCACTTTTTATGTGCTCACCTCGGTCGGCAAGCAATACCCGGATGTGTTGCAATCCTTGGCGCGCGATTTTGAAATTGGCTACCATGGCGATGTGCATGATAATTTTAAAGGGCAAGCCATCAGCCTGCAGCAACAGCGCATGAACACCATGCAAGCCGAAATGAAAGACGTGCTGCACGACACGCAAACGGTGCTTGGCTTTCGCGCGCCGTTTGAAAGTTATGATGCCAATACCGAAAAATTGCTGGTGAAAATGGGTGTGGGTCACCACGTGGTAGACCCTGGCCGCAGCGATGCGCGGGTGCCGGAGTTGGTGAAAATCGACAATGTAAAAGATGCGCTGGTGATTTTGCCGCGTACCCAGCGCGATGATATTAACCTCGACAAAGAAGGCTTGGCAGGCGACAAGCTGGGGCAAGCTTTGATTGATGACTTTGATTTGTCCTATGAAATGGGAGCCTTGGGCTTGCTCAGTATTCATAGCCAAAATTATGGCACCGATGCGCCGCTTACGGCTGCCATGCCTTTGTTGCTTACCCATCTTAAAAAATATCGTGCCCAAGTCTGGTTGGCCTCCGGCACCGAAGTGGCTAATTGGTGGCGCGAGCGTGAGCGTTTGAAACTGTCTTCGCGCAATTTGGGGCGGCGGTTGGAATTTAACCTCTCGGTGACCGGTAAAACCCCGTTGCAAGGCGGAAGTTTAACGGTGATGCTGCCTAAAAAAGGTATCATGCCCAATGTTCAGGCGTTGAAGGTGGGCTTGCCCAAGCCGCAAGTGCTGAAAATTGATGAATTTCGCGCCGCCATTGTGTTTGATTCCTTAAGCCCAGGTGATTATGCCTACCAGGCGACGTTTGAATAATTGAATGGTGACTATGTTGATCAAGCCTTACGAGGCCCTGCTGGCCTTGCGTTTTTTGTTGGGAAAAAAAAGTACCAATTACATTTCTTTTACCTCGTGGGCGTCGATTATCGCGATGTTGTTGTCGGTGATGACGCTCATTATCGTGCTCTCGGTCATGAACGGGTTTCGGGAGATTATCGAAACCACCTATGTCAGCGTCGATGCCGAAGTGCAAGTGCTGGGCGATGAGCATCAAGCCACGGATTGGAAAAAAATCGAACAAAGCATTGCTGCCACCAGCGGCGTGCTGCGCCATGCGCCGTTTTTGGAAAAGCAGGGCTTGGTGTTGAATGGCAAGCGTGCCTTGCCGATGACGATACGCGGCATCGACCCGCTACAAGAAAAAGCCATCGTCAAAATCCGCCAGTCGATACCGGAAGATGTGTTTGCCACCCTGCAAGCCGATAGCCGCAATGTGGTGGTGGGTAGCGAGGTAGCGGCGGAATATGATTTGAATCTCGGTAAGAAACTCTCGCTGGTGATTCCCAAATCCGGTGCGGGCAATACCCTCAGCTCGCCCGACGTGGCCAGTTTTACCGTGAGCGGTATTTTCCAAACGCGCGACAATAAATCCAATGCCAGCTTCATTTATTTGCATCTGCAAGACTTGCAGCAGTTTGTCGGGGCGGCGGCGGGGGCGCAAAGCGGGTTTCAGGTGGCGGTGGTGGATATGGAAGGGGCACCAGCCATTGCCAAGCGTTTGCGCGCAACCCTGCCCACGAGTTTGCGCGTGGTGGATTGGCAGCAAAAAAACGCGGCGCAATACAAGGCGGTGAAGTTTGAAAAATTATTGATGACCCTGATGCTGTGCGTGATTATTCTCATTTCCGGCTTGAACATCATCATCACCACCATTATGACGGTCAACGCCAAGCGCGGTGAAATTGCGATTTTAATGACCATGGGCGCGCCAGAAAAAAGTATTGCGCGGGTGTTTATTTTCAACGGCTTTATTTTGGGCATGGGTGGGATTGTGTTTGGCGTGGGCGCAGGGGTGTGGATTGCGCCCAATATTGGCAACATTATCGCCACGCTGGAAAAAGCCTTGGCGTTTCGGGTGTTTGACCCGACGGTGTTGGATATTGTGCATATTCCTTCGCGGCTGGAAGGGGGCGATGTGTTGTTGGTGTCGATAGTGGCCTTTTCCGTGGCAATGATTGCGACCCTGCTGCCCGCTTTGCATGCGGCGCGCATCAATCCGGTGGAGGCGTTTCGCTATGAATAAGGAGCAGGCGGAGGCAACTGAGGCAACTGAGGCGATTTTACAATGCCGCGATGTGAGTAAATCGTTTGAGATGGCGGGTACGCGGATTCATGTCTTAAACGGGGTGGATTTAAGCGTGGCGGCGCATTCCAGCGTGGCGATTATGGGGGCTTCCGGCGGCGGTAAGAGTACCTTGCTGCATATTCTGGGTGGGCTGGATCAGGCCAGCCAGGGTGAGGTGTGGATTGCCGGGCAAAGTTTGCAAGCCATGAAGCGGGCCGACATTGCCGCCATGCGCAACCGGCATTTGGGCTTTGTTTACCAGTTTCACCATTTATTGGGGGATTTAAGCGCGCTGGAAAATGTCATCATGCCCTTATTAATTGGTGGCATGGACAAAATGTCGGCCAGCAAGCAGGGGCTGGCATGGTTGGAAAAAGTCGGCCTAACGGCGCACGCCAGGAAAAAACCGGGTTATTTGTCCGGCGGCGAGCGCCAACGCGTGGCCATTGCGCGCGCGCTGGTGGCCAGCCCGAAATGCGTGCTGGCCGATGAACCGACCGCCAATCTGGATCGCGCCAATGCGGCGGTGGTGTTGGAACTGCTGCTCAATTTGTGTCGCGATAGTGGCTGTAGTCTGGTGTTGGTGACGCATGATGCGCAAATTGCCGGGGCTTTGCAGCGTACCGTCAGGTTGGTGGATGGCAAGCTGCAGTAGGCAGCAAGCGTGAGCCGATGACGTGAAGCGGGCGGTGAACAATCGTTAAATCGCGCATTATCGCCTGAATGTTTGCTTATTCGTGCATGAGAATACAAGCACACCATGATTACAATCTGTCCCGTGAAAGCGCTATCGCATGAACCTGATTGAAAAAGCCACGCTGATGCACTATCACCGCCACCGCATCGGCGAGTTTTCTTTGGCCGCACCCAAGGCATTGGGCTGGCGCGATCAGCACAGCCAGCTTGCGCGCTTTGCCGCGCTGGGGCAGATTGGAAGCGTACAAGGGTGCAGTGTGCTGGACATTGGCTGCGGCTGCGGTGACTTCAAAGCCTGGCTGGACGGCGCGGGCGGGGTGGGCGATTATATCGGCATCGACCTCATGCCCGAATTTATCGCCGCCGCCAAGGCGCGCTTTGCGGCGTGCGGCAACGCGGCTTTTTTTCAAGCCGATTTTAGCAGCGCGGCCTTGCCGCAGGTGGATTATGTGTTCGCCAGCGGCGCGCTGTCGTATCGCTGCGCGGATGACGACTATTATTACGCCATGATCGCCAGGTTTTATCAGGCCGCGCGCCTTGGGCTGGCCTTTAACATGCTTGACGCGCAGCATTTTCCGCAGCACAAGCTGTTGCGCGGGCATGACCGGGCGGCGGTGCTGGCGTATTGCGGTACTTTGGCGCATCGGGTGGAGATTATCAACGGCTATGCGGACGATGATTTTACCTTGTGCTTGTATACCGCCTCAAGTATGGCAGCATAAAAAGTCGCAATTAAACAACTCCGGTACGCAATAAATGCTTGCAGCCCGCCCGGTTGTTGGCGTAGCATCGCCCGTACATTCATGACAGGGGGCGTTGATGATTAACGATGCGATGAAATTTTTGGCAGGCCAACTGGATCAGTTTTGCAAGCATAGTTTAGGCGGGGAAGAAACGATCGCAAAAGCGGTGCATCTGGCCGAACCCGGTGACGCAGCAGGCACGCCAAAGTTGGCCTTGACCTTGGTGAATATTGAAAAAGATACCTTGCCCTACCGCCAGCGCGATTTGAGCGGTGTGCGCAGCGGGCCGGACGCCGGGCTGGCGGTGTATAGCGCGCCGCTGTACCTGAACCTGTATGTGATGCTGGCAGCCGATCCGCAAGGCGATTATGACGGGGCCTTGAAAAAAATATCGCTGGCGATCAATTTTTTTCAACTGCATCCGGTGTTTGATCACCAGACCAATCCCGACCTTGATCCAGGGATTGAAAAATTGATCCTCGATATAGCCAACCTCGGGCTGCATGATTTGCATAATGTCTGGGGTTTGTTGGGCGGCAAGTATTTGCCGTCGGTGTTCTACAAGGTGCGCATGGTGGTGGTGGATGCAAATGCGATGCTCAGGTCCGTGCCGCAGATCACCCAAATTGATAGCCAGGCCAGCGTCGTCAAGCCGGGCGTGTGAATGATGCTGATCATTACATCAGTAACGACCTGAACAGTGACGCACCGCGTGTGGCGTAATTGGTCACAGTGATTGAAAAAAATAAAAGATGAGCCAGCACATTGCGATGTTTTAAGCGTAGACTTTCGTTGGTTCGGGTGGTTATTGGCGGGTTGTGCATGACTTTTACTGCATGGCTGTGTTGACAGGTATGTGCGGTAATGACGGTCCAAAAGGTGACCAGGAGCTGCGATGGCGGGTTATGTGCATTTGTTGACGATCAGCGTCAAGCATGAATACTTTGAGGGTGTTGCCGGCCCGGCGTGGGAATTTGTGCCGACGCAGGCATGCGCCGCGCTGGCGCGGCAATATGCGCTGGTGGTGCGGCAAAATGCCGATGGGATGGAGGTTTGGCATGACGGGTCGGCGCTCCCGGGGCCGCTTGCGTTGGCTTACCGCCTGCGCTGCCGCGATCCCTTGTTTCAATCCTATACCGATTGGGCTGCCACGCCGACCATTGGATTAATCGGTGGCGAATCTGGCGAATCTGGTAGCTCCGCCACAATTTCAGCGGTTTATGAGGTTAATGTTGCCAATGAGCCGCCACCCTTTAAGCGCTTGCCTGACCCTTACTGCGACATTGCTATCACATTAACGACGGCCGAATTAAACGCGCAAACGAAGCCAAGGCAATATCAAATTACCTTTAAGGCCGCAATGGTCAAGTGGCGGTATATCGTATCAGGCACGGCCGACACGGTAGCCGCCGCCACAGGCGACGCTGGCGAGGTCGTGGCATTTGACAAAGCTGACCCGGTACAGTCAATGCCCCAATACACCACCTTTACCTCTACGGCCGCTATTGCGCTGCGCTACCGCTCGCCGCAACGTTTCAAACTCACCAGTGGCGTTAACGATCTTATTCAGTGTTTGCCAAACGCCAGCATCAACATGATTTGCAACAAGGGCACCAAAGCCGATCCGCAGTACGTTGCAGAAATTTACGTTCACCAATAACTTTTAAAGGAACCGACATGGCTAGTCAGTATAAAACCCCTGGTGTTTACATTAAAGAAATAAACGCCTTCCCCAATTCGGTGGTCGAGGTTGCGACTGCGGTGCCAGCTTTTATCGGCTATACGAGCAAGGCGAAGGATGATAAAGGCGCATCCCTCAGCAACAAGCCGAAGCGGATTTCATCCATGTCGGAATTTACAACTTATTTTGGTGATGCGCCGGTTGATCAGTTTAACGTGACCAGTACCCAACCAAGCCAGCCGAAGCCGTCGCTGCCCTCTTTGGCCGAAGCAACAGCGATGAACAACGACGCTGCTAGCCAATTAGCCGAGATAAAAAAATCAGATGATGCGAAAAGCATATTGTATAAACTCGCGGTGAGCAGCGGTGCGGCAGGTGCCATTACGAAAACAGTGGGTAGCCAGCTAACAACGGACAAGGTGAAATCATTGAAGGCAAAGGCGGAAGAGCCTCCTCAAGAAGTAAGTGCCACATTCACATTGGATGTGCCAAATGCGCTCAAGCAAGAAGAACTGAAAAACCTGGAGCCGGATCTGATATCTTCAAAGATAGCGTTGTTCAAAGCGCTAGCCAAAGCAACCCAAACACAGGCGGTCAAGGATGCCGTAAACGCTTTAGCAACTTCACCCGTTGCGGAGAAGGTGACGGCTGCCAATGTGGCGTTTGCTACGTTAAACAATGTAGCGGAAATGCTAGGCAAGGCCATCACACTGGGCGAAACAGCGAAAGATGTTCTTGAAAATCAATATATGGCTGCTCCTATTGGGACAGCAGTTGACGCATTGAAGGCCGAACAAGCATCCCCCGGAGCCGCGACGGTTTCAACAACGCTGCCTGCCAGTCAGAATAACAATGTGGATGCCAACCCTGATTTCGTGTTCAAAAACGAGTCCGGTGGGGAAGTGAGTTGCTGGGTAAACAAAACCGGCAACAATTACTATTTATATTACAGCATGCGGCTGTTCTTCCAAAACGGCGGCGGCGATTGTTACATCGTCTCTGTTGGTAATCACAGCGAAACTGTCACTTCAGAGAGATTAACTAAAGCGCTTGACCTGCTGGAAAAGGAGCAGGAGCCAACAATCATTGTGATCCCCGATGCGATGGCGTTGGACAAGGGCACCATTGGCACGTTACAACAAGCCATGTTGACGCATTGCGGCTCTGATATGAAAAACCGCTTTGCGATTTTGGATGTATTGCCTGATGTTAGCAATGTTACTAATAGTGACGATGTCACTAGTGATTTTCGTGCCAGCATCGGCACCGACAACCTTGCCTATGGCGCAGCCTACTACCCATGGTTGAACACCTCGGTTGTGCAAGTTTCAGATCTTTCGTTTGATAATTTTACGTTTACTGGGGATAAGTTAGACGACGATGTCAAGAAGGTAGTGGACATGATCAAAGATGCGAAAAGTATAAAAACTTTTCAAGCGCTTAAGACTTTGTTCGCGAAACCCAACCCAGACCGCACCGATATAGCCAAATTAGCCCAATTCCGCAAGCTTTTGCCAGCGGTTAGCACTTTATACGCATCAATCCTCACCGCCATAGCCAGCAAACTCAATCTATTACCCCCGTCAGCCGCCATGGCCGGCGTCTATGCCAGGGTGGACAACAGCCGTGGCGTCTGGAAAGCCCCCGCCAATGTCAGCCTGAACGCCGTGGTCGCGCCAGCCCTCAACTTCACAAAAAATCAACTGGACGGCTTGAACGTGCCAACTGACGGCAAGGCCGTCAACGCCATCCGCACCTTCATCGGCCAAGGCACTCTGGTGTGGGGCGCGCGCACGCTGGATGGCATCAGCGATGATTGGCGCTACATCAACGTGCGCCGCACCATGATCATGCTGGAGGAATCGATACGCCTGGCCGCCGGGGCCTATGTGTTTGAACCCAACACCGCCAACACTTGGGCCAACGTCAAGGGCATGATCCGCAACTTTCTTACCGGCATCTGGCAGCGCGGCGGCTTGGCCGGTAGCAGCCCGGACGACGCCTTTGGCGTCTACCTTGGCCTGGGCGAAACCATGACCGGGCAAGACATTCTGGACGGCTACATGCTGGTGACGGTGCTGGTGGCACTGGTGCGCCCGGCGGAATTCATCGAAATTACCTTCCAGCAGGAGATGCAAAAATCGTAATCCGGCGACAGACAACAATCATGGGGGCGCGACCCCTGTCCTTTAATTTTTTAAGTAGCGAGGTTGATGATGGCAGATGATGCAGCGGTAACGGCGTGGCCCTTGCCCAAGTTTTATTTTCAGGTGAAATGGGGTGCCAATAGCATGTCGTTTCAGGAAGTTTCCGGGCTGGACGTGCAATCGGAAGAAATGAAATACCGGGCCGGCGACAGCCCGATTTTTGCCCCCATCAAAATGCCCGGCATGATGAAGTTCGGCAACGTGACCATGAAAAAAGGCGTCTTCAAGGGCGACAATAAGTTCTGGGAATGGATGGCCCAGATCAAGGCCAGCACGGTGGCGCGCCAGACCGTCATTATCTCGCTGCTCGACGAAACCGGCAAGCCCAGCATGATCTGGACCCTGCGCAACGCCTGGCCGACCAAGATCAGCGCCACCGATCTGAAGGCCGAAGGCAATGAGGTGGCGATCGAATCGATCGAAATCGTGCATGACGGTTTAACCATCACCCTGAGCTGACGGCGGCGGCATGGCGGACTATTTTGAAAACGGCTATCCGCCGCCAGCCTTCAGCTTCAGGGTCACCATTGGCACGGCATCAGGCAGCGCCGATACCTCGTTTACCGATGTGTCGGGCATTGCGCTGGAGATGGACACTGAAACCGTGGTCGAAGGCGGCGAAAACCGCTTCGTCCACCATTTGCCAACCCAGCGCAAACACCCGCACCTGGAACTCAAACGCGGCATCGCATCGCTGAAATCGCCCTTGCTGCGCTGGTGCAAGGCGGTTTTGGAAGGTGGCCTGGGCCAGCCCATCGTCACCGAAACGGTGATCGTGCATTTGCTCGACGAAAAGCAATTGCCGCTGCGAACCTGGGAATTGAGCGACGCCTGGCCGATCAAATGGGAAGTCGAGGGCTTTTCCTCCAGCAAAAATGAGGTGGCGGTGGAAAAAATCGTGTTGGCCTACACCTGTGCAACCCGTACCAAGTGAATAAGGATTTGTGATGGCGATTGAAATCAGGCAGTTGATCATTAAGACCGATATTGTGCAGCAAGCCGAGGGCGCGCCGTTGGACGCCGGGCAACAGCAGCGCCTGAAACACGAGCTGCTCAACGCCTGCCGCCAAATGGTGCTGGCGCTGCTGCGCGAGCGCGGGGAGCGCTAAGCCATGGCCAAGACTGAACTGGTGATTTCGACCTGCACGCTGGACGCCAAAGGCGTGGCGCGGGTTGACCGAAGCGGCGCGGAGTTTCGCGCACAAATCAATCCGGCAGGTTATAACCGTGATTTTTCGGTCAAATATACCAAGGACGCGGCGCTGGGCCAGGCCAGCAGTGAAGCGAAGTTCTTTGCCATCCTGCCGCAAACCTTGAACCTGAAAGAACTGGTGCTCGATGGCAGCGGCGTGGTGGCCGGCACCACGGTGACGGTGAAGCAACAAATCGACTTGCTGACCAAAGTGGCAGTTGGCTACGTGGGCGAGGATCACCAGCCATCGGTAGTCTGCGTGGTGTGGGGTAGCCTGATTTTTTATGGCCGCGTGGAAAGCCTGAAGTGCGACTACACCCTGTTCACCCCCGGCGGCGAACCCTTGCGCGCCAAGGTGACGCTCAATTTGACACAATACACCGGCAGCGTCGAGATTGCGCGCGAGATGGCGCAAAGTTCGCCCGACCTCACGCATCTGGTGCAGGTGCAGGCGGGCGATACCCTGGCGCTGCTGTGCAACCGGATTTACGGCGACAGTGCCTACTACCCCGAGGTGGCGCGCAGCAACGGCCTGAGCAATTTTCGCCAGCTCCAACCCGGCACCACATTGCGCTTCCCGCCGCTGGCCCAGGCCGGGCAAGACAAATAAGCAGAAAGGATAACCAGCACATGCCCAGTTCCCCCTTATTGCAAGGCAGCGGCGTATTAAAATTAAGCATCAGCAGCGAAGGCAAACCCCTGCCGACTGCGGTGCAGGTGATGTCGGTGGAAATTCATCACGCCATCAACCGGATCGCATCGGCCACCATCATCGTGATTGATGGTGATATGCCCAGCGGCAAGTTTCCGCTCAGCGATGGCACCCTGTTCAAGCTCGGCGCGAAGATCGTCATCAAGGCCGGCTATGGCGACGACGAAACCCCGGTTTTTTCCGGGCTGGTGATCAAACACGCGGTCAAGGTGGATGGCAACAACTATGCGCGCCTGGAGCTGGAATGCCGCGACCCGGCGCTGGCCATGACGGTGGGCCGCAAGAGCGCCAGTTTTGTCAAAATGAGCGATAGGGCAATCATCGGCAAACTGGTGGCGGGCTACGCCGGTTTAAGCGCCAAGGTGGATGCAACCGATGTCACCCACCCGGAACTGGTGCAGTTTTATGTTACCGACTGGGATTTTTTGCTGGCGCGCGCCGAAGCCAACGGCTTGCTGGTGATGACCGATGGCGGTGACATCAGCGTCAAAGCCCCCGCCACCACCGCCGAACCGGTGCTGAGCCTGACCTACGGCAGCGATTTGATGGAATTTGAGGCCGAACTTGATGCGCGTTGGCAGGTGGACAGTGTGGTCAGCAGCAGTTGGGACATGGCAACCCAAAAAGTGGTGCAAAAGCATGCCGCACCGCTCAGCCTGACCGGGCAGGGCGATTTGGACGGCAAAAAAATGGCCGCCGTGCTTGGCACCGGCCCGTTTGCGCTGCAAACCATCGCCACCCAAGGGAGCGGCGACTTAAGCGCCTGGGCCAAGGCGCAACAGTTAAAGGTGGCGTTGGCGCGCATTCGCGGGCGGATGCTGTTTCAAGGCAATGCCAAGGCCAAACCCGGCGTGTTATTGCTCTTGAAAAACGTGGGCGACCATTTCAACGGCAAAGTGCTCGCCACCAGCGTGATCCAGCGCATCGTTGATGGCAACTGGCTCACCGAAGTCGAGTTCGGCATGGCCCCGTCATGGTTTGCCGAGCAGCACCAGTTGGCGGCCCCGCCAGCGGCTGGGTTAACGGCGGGCATGGAAGGCTTGCAGATCGGCGTGGTCAAAAAAATCGATGCCGACCCCGAAAACCAATTCAGGGTGCAAGTGACGCTGCCGCTGATGCCGGCGCAAACCGAGGGCGTGTGGGCGCGCCTGGCCGGTTTTTACGCCTCCGCCGACTGTGGCGCGTTCTTTATCCCGGAAGTGGGTGATGAAGTGGTGCTGGGCTGCTTTAACCACGACCCCTCGTGCCCGGTGATCCTGGGCAGCCTGTACAGCGGCAAGAAAAAGCCGCCGCAGGTCGCCACAGCCGATAACTTTATCAAGGCGCTGGTGACGCGCAGCAAGCTCACGCTGGAATTTAACGACGACAAGAAAATCATCACCCTGAACACGCCCGGCAAAAACCAGGTCGTCATCAGCGATGACGGCAAATCGATTTTGCTGCAAGACCAAACCGGCAACAAAATTGAACTCAGCGAAAAGGGCATTTCGCTTGACAGCGCCAAAGATATCATGATCTCGGCCAAGGGCAAGGTCTCGATCACGGCCGACAACAATATCGAAACCGAGGCCAAAAAGGATATTAAATGCGATGCCGCCAATATCACGCTCAACGCCAAGACCGGGCTAAGCGCCAAGGGCGGTGCCACGGCGAAATTGACCGGCGGCACGCAAGTGACGGTGAAAGCACCGATGGTCAAGATCAATTAACCTTTTGGGAGAGTAAGCATGCCATCTGCCGCCCGTTTGAACGATATGCACGTATGCCCGATGCTCTCGCCCACCGTGCCACCGATCCCGCATGTGGGCGGGCCGATTAGCGGCCCCGGCGTGCCGACGGTGTTGATTGGCGGCTCGCCGGCGGCGGTGCTCGGGGATATGTGTGTGTGCGTGGGGCCGCCCGCCACCATCGTCAAAGGTTCGTCCAGCGTCATGATCGGCGGTAAACCAGCCGCGCGCATGGGCGACGCCACCTCGCATGGCGGTAGCATTGTGCTGGGCTGGCCGACGGTGCAAATTGGTGGCTAGCCTGCCAGCCTTGGGCGGCAAGGGGATGCCAGCGGCTGCAAATGGCGACAATGAAGATAATGAAGCGGATGCCAATGGATACGATGGATACGATGGATACGATGGATGTGGTGGATGTGGTGGCTGCCCTGGAGGGCGATAATGGATAATGAAGTGACATTTTTGGGACGCGGCTGGGCCTTTCCGCCCGCCTTCAAGCGTTACGGCGCGGTAGACATGGTGAGCGCCGGGGACGACATCGCCCAGAGTTTGGCGATTTTGCTCGCCACCACGCCCGGCGAGCGCGTCATGCAGCCCGATTTTGGTTGCGCGCTGCGCTGGCAAACCTTTGAAAACTTCAACCAAAGCAGCGTCACGGCGCTGCAAGACGAGATCCGCCGCGCGATCTTGTTTTTTGAACCCAGAATCATCCTGGAAAGCGTCATCATTGATCAAAGCCGTTATGAGCAAGGCTATTTGGATCTGCTGCTACAGTACCTTATCATCCGCACCAACACCCGCAGCAATCTGGTGTATCCATTTTATTTCAGGGAGGCCACCGATGCCTAAACTGACACGCCGGGGGCAGCGATGAGCGCTTTGAGTGATCCGGCCAACTGGGTCATCAGCGACGGGCGCAGTCAGGCGCAGCGTCGGCTGCCTGCCTTGGACCAGACGTATTTCAAGCCCAACGACTTCAGTTTTGAGCAATTGCTGGCGATGGCGCAAGAATATGCCGGTCTGGCCAGGTTTGTTGAACTTGACGGCGTGGCCGATGGCGCAACCTGGCAACACTATTTTCAGCACGATCTGACGGTATTGCTGGCCACGATACTGGTGATTGATGTGGACCAGGTGCGCAGCAATTTCGCGCGGCGCGCACAGCCCGCGCCGACGCCAACCCAACGGCAAGCGGCCTTCGACTTCGACTTCGGCTACAACATGGCAAGCTTTCGCAGCGATACGCCCGCCTCGGCCTTGCTGTTGGCGCGTTTGTTGGATGACTGGCAGGTTCGGCTTGCCAAAATAGGCGGCGGGCTTGCGCAAGATTTGTTGGTAACATTGCGCCGCGTCTTGCTTGGCATACAGCCGCAATTGCAGGCCATGGTGCAGAACCTGCAGGATGAAGCTGTGCCTGTGCCCGGCAGGGTTGGAAGCTGCTTCAGCGCCGAATTTTTACAGTTGGCGAATGTTTCTGCAACTTTTGCCAACACGCCTGATGCGGGTATTTTCTATGTGCTTTGCCAAGCCATCAGCATCGTCCAGCGCCAGGCACGGCGCTTGTTGCCTTTGTCGCTGGTGAGCGGGGAACACGACCCCGGCACTGGCTTGTTGATCGCGTTTATCCAGCTTTTTCAAAAACTGCAAGCGCCCCTGAACCGGTTCGGCCCGACCGCGCTTGATTTTTACTACCGCCAGGTATTGCAATTTCAGCCCGACCCAAGCCATACCAACAGCGCCTTCCTGCTCATTCGCCCCCAGTCCGGCATCGGCCCACTGCTGGTGGAGAAGGGTTGCCAGTTTCTTGCCTCGCTTGATGCGGCCCAGCCGGATATGGTGCTTCAAGCCGAAGAGGCAAGCTGGTTCAGCGATGCCCAGGTGCGTGCTTTGTATACCTTGTATTTCAAGATGGAACAAAAAACGCAGCCGCCAAACAGACGATTGCTGGGCTGTTATCAGGATCAGATACCGCTGGCAAGGGATGATGCCGCCGGGGCCAGCCAGCAGCGCGGCTGGCCGCTGCTGGGCGAACCCCGCGCCGGGCGCGTTTCGCCCAGTGCGCAGGTGGCGCGGTTTGGCTTTGCCATCGCCAGCAAGGTGTTATTGTTGGCCGAAGGCGAGCGCAGCATCACCGTCACATGGTACTGGCGGCCCGATTCATTCAAAGTGAGCGATGAGGCCCTGAAACAGTTTCAAAACCTGTTCCGGATTGAGGTGACGACCGCAACCGGCTGGGTTGGCATTAACCAATATGTGCGGCCAGCGGGCGGGCAAGTGGGCCAGTCTACGGCACCGAATGCGCAGACCTTTGCATTAACCTTTGCGCTGCCGGCCGGGTTCGCGCCGATTGTCGGCTGGCAAGCGGCGCTGCATGGCGCAGACTGCGCCAGCAAGCTGCCGCTGCTGCGTTTTATTTTGCGGCACGATAGCGGCAGCGCCGGTGACCAGATCAGCAAGGCGGCCTTGCTGCAAATGAGGATTGATGTGGATGTGCGCGGCTGCCGACAGTTGGCGTTGTACAACCAGTTTGGCCAGCTCGACCCGGCAGCCACCATGCAGCCCTTCGGCCCCGCGCCAAAACTGGGTGCGTATTTCATCGTCGGTTGTGCTGAAATCCAATGCAAAACCTTGAAAACGGCGTCTATTGATGTGGTGTGGCGCGATTTGCCGGTCGGCGCGGCCGATTTTCGGCATTGTTATGCCGATTATCACAAGCAGCAGCAAAGCAACGCCAGCTTTTTGGCCCAACCTGCCGTATTGGCTGGCGGCAAATGGTTGCTTGACCAGCTTTTGCCGTGGCTTAACTTGTTTGACGGTAAGCCCGGCGCGGGTAAACCGGCCCTGACCCTGTCCCTGACCCAATCTGGCCCCGGCACCCAAGCCGACTCGCTGCCGATGGACCCGCTATTGCCACTGTTCCAGCCACTGTCAAGCCCACCCGACGGCGACTTTGGCTATAACGATGCGAGCCAAAGCGGTTTTTTCAAACTGACCCTGATGGCACCGGACGGTGCGTTCGGGCATCAGGCTTACCCGAATCTGCTACAAGAGACTATGTACGCCAATGCCGCCGCCATGATGGCCAATGCGGCGACCCCGCCACCGGACCCGTTGCAGCCGCTTGTCGCCGCGCCCAACCCACCCTACACGCCGGAACTTGGCGCAGTGTCATTCAATTACAGCGCCAGCGCGCTGATCCGGTTTGACGCGCCCGGTGTGGATGAGGACTGGCAAGACCAGTTGATTTTGTTGTACCCGCTGGGCGTGGCGTGCGTGCGCCAGACTGGCGCGGCGCAGTTGTTGCCAACCCCGCTCGAAGCGGGCAATTTGCTGATCGGCATTTCCGCTCGGCAATTGGAGGGGCCATTGTCCTTGTATTTTGATTTGCAGGACGATTCTCTGCCGCGTGACAGCGGCAGCGGGAGTGCCGTGATCTGGTATTACATGGCGGCCAACCGCTGGTTGGCACTGGCGGCAAGCGCCATCGTCCACGACGGCACCGACGGTTTTATGGGCAGCGGCATTATCCGGCTCCATTTGCCGTCCGGCATCAGCACCGACAACAGCGTCATGCCTGCCGGGCTGGCCTGGTTGCGGGTGGCCGCCAATACCCAACTGACCCATTTTGGCAGCGTCAAGCGGGTGCTGGCGCAAGCGCTCAAGGTCAATTGGCAAGCCGCTTCGGTTAGCTGGCCGGCCCTGATGCGGGCGGGGGCCATTTTGCACAGCAAGCTGCCTGGTGTGGCGCAGGTGGTCGCGCTGGAGCAAGCCAGGTTCAGCCAGCCGCAAGAGCCGCAGGCCGATTTTTACACCCGTATCAGTGAGCGGCTGAGCCACAAAAACCGCGCCTTGCTGCCCGTTGATTATGAACGCTTGATATTGACGCGTTTCCCCCAGGTTTTCAAGGTAAAGTGTTTCGCCAACCTGGGGTATGCCATTGATAACCCTGGCCAGCGGTCAGGTGGGCATATTTTGATTATCGTGTTGCCGTATTTTGTGGCGGACGGGCCGAGTGGGCAAAAACCGATGTTAAGCGGCAAGGTGCTGATCCAGGTGCAGCAATTTATTGCCGCGCTGGCTGCGCCGAACGCCAGCATCGTGGTGCAAAATCCGCGCTATGAAGAGGTGCAGGTGCGTTGCCGGGTTGTTTTGAAGCCGAACCGGCCAGCGGGCTATTGCATCAGGCAAATCAATCAGGCGCTGAGTGATTTTTTGTCGCCGTGGCATCCGGCAGGGGGCGAACGGCATTTTGGCTGGCGCGTGCGCAAGCCAGAGATCAGCACCTTTTTGCAAGCGCAAGACTGCGTGGCGGCGGTGCTTGGCGTGGCGATGCTGCGCATTACGCCAAAGAATAATTTTTGGGAAGATCAATACATCATCAACATTAGCGATGATAATCCGGCTTCGGGCGATTTTTTCCCGGCCTACCCGTGGGGCGTGGCCGTGCCGATGCCAGCGCACATCGTGGAGGTGATGCCCGATCAGCCACCACCGCTGCCAAAGACGACGATGGGCGTTGACATGCTGGAAGTGGGTTCAACTTTCGTCATTTCGGCGAAGCCTTAATAATTTCACGGGAACATAACGATGAGCGATGAGAAAATTTCCGGCACTGATAGAGACAAATTAAAGGACTTATTTAAGACCGGGAGCAGGCCGACCGAAGATAGTTTTGCAAAGTTGATCGATTCGATGTTGAATCTGAATGACGAAAATACTGTGGTCAGTTTGGATGGTTTAAAGCTTGCGCGGGCGGGTGTGGGGCCATTGTTGAAATTTTCTAACAGTAAAGATGGCGCTTGGTGGAATATTAGTTTGGGTGCGAAAAATAGTTTGAATATTGCCTCGCTTGGAAATTCTGGTTGTGTTGGCATTAACAAGGCCGAGCCAAAAACCGCGCTGGATGTGAATGGCACAATTACTTCTAACGGCTTGATGGTGAATGGGGTTTTGCAATTTGAAGCAAAAGAATTCACGGCGCGGAGCGGTACTAGTAAGTACGATATTATTAGTGTGGCTAAGATTGATATGGGCAGATGGGACGTGGCGGTTTGGTGCAATGATCCCGTAATAAAATGTTTTAACATCTTTCCTGTTAATTATATACGCGATGATAATAATAATGATACAAAATCCAATGGGAACGGCCTGCGATGTCTGCTTCCGAGTGACGATTTTAATATTGCGATCATTAGTGATGCTAAAAATATATATCTTAAAATAACGGGTTTATTGTTGGATACGCCGCGTGTCATCCATTACAGTGTGAATCAGTTATTTGTCGCTCCTCAGCCGGGTTAGCCACATCACATGCCAACCCACATCCAAATCACCCTGGAGCAAGGCAGCCTGATCCTGGAAGCCTTGGCCGAACAGCCGTTCAAGCGCGTGTTTGAAACGATAGGCAGCCTCAATGCGCAGGCCAGCGTCTTGTTTCCGGCGGACAGCCTGCCAGAGACTACGGCGCAATTTGCGTTTTCAACGGCGCAAATGCGCATGGTGCTCGAAGCCTTGGGCGAGCTGCCGTTTAAACGGGTGCATGACCTGTTGCAGCAATTGCAGCAACAGTTACAGCAACAATTACAGCAACAACTGAGCGAGGCGCAAGATGAGCGCTAGCGACCCGATTTTGCGCCACGGTAGCGACCCCGACGGGCTGGATTTTGCCGCCCTGCGGGCGCAGGGCATTGAGTTGGTGCAACAGCTTTGCGGCAAACAATGGACCGACTATAACCTGCATGACCCCGGCGTGACCCTGTTGGAAGCCCTGTGCTACAGCCTGACCGCTTTGGCTTATCGCACCGGCTTGCCGCTGCCCGATTATTTTATCGCCGCATCGGGCGCAATTGATTATGGAAAACTGCCATTTCTCGCACCGCAAGCCATTTTGCCGTGCCGCCCGCTCACCATTGAAGATTACGGCAAGTTTTTTTATGACGCCGTGCCGGAGATAGCTCAGATCTGGCTCGACATGACTGAGCTTGCCGCGCAGGAAAACAAGAATTATTTGTCGATTTATATCCTGGCACACCCAGCGCCGGGCAAAATGCATGAGCGTGACGATGCAAAGGCTGCCGCTGCCGTCGCCGACAAGGTGAAAGAACTGTTTCACGGCCAGCGCAACCTGTGTCAGGATCTGGCTTGCATCAAGGTGATTTCCACCCAACCCTATTACCTGGGTGGAAAAATTGAGATTGAAGAAAGCGCGTCGGCGGCGCAAATCTACGCCCAAATTTATCACGAATGCGCTAATTTTATCGCTTGCGCAGGCGCAATTACGCCTTACAACGCTGCCCTGGCAGAAGGCAAAAGCTGGAGCCAATTGCTGACCGGGCCGTTGACCACGAAAGGTTATGTTGCCGATCATGATTTTGCACCGCGTAGCTATAAGGTGTTCTTGTCTCAAATAATTACGTTGATCCGGCGCATTCACGGTGTAACCTCAGTCGTCGATTTGTATTTTATCCACGCGCAAGACAACCCGGCCACCGAATTGCTTTGTGATCCCCGGCGCGACAATTTTCCGGTGCTGCAACTGCCTGCGGTTGACGAAATGGCGAAGCTGAACATCAGTCATGTCCCCAACTTCACCAGGGGCACTGGCGCGTACATTGACTTTGCCACCGAGGTGAAACTGGTCCTGGCTGCGTTAGAAATGAAGGACAGGGTGTTTCGGGTTGGTGAGAGCACGATTGACATGACACCGCTGTTGCCGGATGCGCCGGGTGGGCGCTTGAATGATTATGTTGGCATCGCCAACGAGTTGCCGGACGGCTATGGCATCAGCCGTTATGGCGTGGCCGCGTCGGCGGGGCCCGAGGTGCGCGCCAAGGCGCGCCAGTTGAAAGGCTATTTGTATCCATTTGAACAATTAATGGCCAATTACCTGCAATGCCTGACGGATATGCCGAACCTGTATGCGCTGGATTCTTTTCAAAAAGACGCCGTTCAAACCTATTTTTCCCAGTATTTGCAAGACCGGGAAATTCCGGGCATTGAGGAAGTCTACATTGACGAGGCCAAGCCGCCAAAACAGGGGGGCGAGAAAGTGGCGGCCATTCTGGCACGCTATGACCAAAGCAGCGAACGGCGCAATCAATTGCTCAACAGCTTGCTGGCGATGTACGGCGAAAGCTTTTTTTCCGAGGCGCTTTTTAGTGAAAAAACAGGCTATTTGAAAGGCATCGCCAATTTTACGCGCAACCGTGGCGCGGGTATGGATTGCACCAAGGCCGATGGTGAGAGTGCGCTGCAAGCGAAGTTGCGCCTGATCCCCGGTTTGGATGCGGACAAGCTGGTCATTATTGAGCATTTGCTGTTGCGGCCACGGGGTGCGCCACCAGCACAGCCAGCGCAGCCCGAGTATGTGAGCGCACCGGCGTGCTTATACTTGGTCGTCCACGAGCCGGCCACAGAGGCCACGCCGGCCATGACACCGGAATACAAAAACTGGCTCAAGGACAGGGTTGTGCGGCAAATTCCAGCGCATGTTTTGCCGGTGTTTTATTGGCTCAATGAAAAGGACTGGGGGAAGTTTGACAATAAATACAAAGCTTGGTTGGGCGCATTGAAGACTTATTCAAGCGCAACCGGCGCTGGAACGGCAGCAACGCCGCTCAACAGTGCAGCGCAAGCGCTGCTCGACTTGCTTAAGTTACACCAAGCTGATAATGGCGACAACTTTTTTTGATGCGCCCATCATGCCAGCCCGCCATGTAATCGATGAACTAGAGTTTGATTTTTCATTCCCCGCTGGCGGCGCGGCGGCGCAGGCGCAGTCAGCTTTACCCGATTGGGTGGTTGCAGCGCTATTGCCGCTGATCGATCAGGCGCTCGATCAAAACGACACGCCCGGCGAGCTTTGGCGGATTGATCTGCTGGAAATTGATTTGGGTAGCGTGCCGCTTGAACAATACCCGCTGGAAGTCGCACGCCGTTTGTATGCGCAACTGAGTGCCGCGTTAAGTGAGCGGCGGCTGGTACGCGACCGCCCGGCGCTCTCGCCCGCTGCGCTGGCAGCCGATTTCCAGCACTTGCAACAATTTTTGCAAAGCGGCCAGCTTACCTGGCACCTTGCCGCTGATGCCGAGAATGCGCATGGCCAATTGTTGGAACGGGTATTGGTCAACATTGACACCGCCGCCCTGCATGGGCTGCTGCGTGACGAGGTGATGCAAACCCGCTTGCTGCGCCAATTTGCACCCGATCAGCTATGGGCGCTGTTGCAGCGGCTGTTGCAGCCCTGGCCGCAGCAGCAGGCACAAGCCATGCTGGCGCGTATTGCCCCGGCAATCCGCGCCGGGTTTGCGGACGAGCTTGCGCGGGCGCAATTTTGGCGGCGGATTTGGGCCGCGCTGTTGGCCGCCGCGCCAGAACAGCCCTTGCAGGCGGTGTTGCAACAGGTGCTGCCGTTGCCCGAAGCATTGCACGGGGCATTACCCGAAGCCGCGCCCGGTGCGGCAGCGGCAGCGGCAGTGGGCAGTGGCGATGCCATGTTTTTGCGCTGGTATCAGGGGCGATTGGCCTTGTCGGAACTGGGGCTGGCGGCCCCGGTGCTGCGGCAATGGGTGGACTGGTTTTTGCGCACCGACCCGGCTTGTGCCGAAAGCGATTGCAGCCTGGTGTTACAAGCGATTGATGCCCATGCCGCCCAAGCGGAGCAGGTCGCCTTGTTTTTCCAAGCGGTGCTGGCCGCGCTTTTGAGCCATCAGGTGCTTGATCTGGAAGCTTTGCTGCAAGCTGCCGACAGGCAGGCTGCCACTGCGGCAGCAGCAGCATTGCCACCCGCTGTTGCTTTGCGGGCCGGGCTGGCCGAGTTGGCCGAATCGTCGCACGGCCAAGCGCTTGCAGAGTCGGCC
>CAMBDR010000002.1 GCA_945864765.1 Janthinobacterium lividum
CACCGTCATATACTGTTTCGCCAAACTGCCCGTGTTGTAAGCCAAACCATACTTCTCACACAGCGCACGCACCTTGGGTGCCACTTCGGTGTAGCGTTGCGCTGGCATGTCAGGAAACAGGTGATGTTCAATCTGGTGGCTTAAATGCCCACTCATGATGTGAAACCAGCGGCTACCCTCCAAATTACTGGAACCACCCAATTGCCGAATATACCAATCGCCACGGGTTTCATTGCGGGTATCTTCTTCGCGGTAGATTGCCACCCCATCGGTAAAGTGACCGCAAAAAATAATCACATAAGTCCATAAATTGCGAATCAAATTCGCGGCAAAATTGCCTGCCAATACGCGCGGTGCGCTCCACAGCGCCAGTGCCGGAAACAGTACATAATCTTTAAAGGTTTGCTTGCCCACCTTACGCAAAAATCGATCCAGACGCGGTTTGAATTCTTCCTTGCTGATTTTGCCGTATTTGTAACGCCCCAATTCCAAATCATGCGAGCCGACCGCATATTGAAAGCCGCAAGCGAGCAAGAGATTGGTAATCGGCTGCATCCAATGGCGCGGCTTCCACTTTTGCTCCTCCGTCAGGCGCAGCAGGGAATAGCCCAAATCACGATCTTTACCCAAAATATTGGTGTAGGTGTGATGCATCACATTATGCGAATGCCGCCATTGCTCGCCATCACAGGCAATATCCCATTCAAAGGTTTGCGAATTGAGCGCCGGGTCGCCGCTCCAATCGTATTGGCCATGCATCACATTGTGGCCAATTTCCATATTGTCGAGAATTTTGGCGTTGGCCAGCGCCAACACGCCCAGCACCCAACTGATCGGCCCCACACCAAAATGCAGCAAGGCGCGCCCGCTGATTTCGCTGATGCGGCACAGCTTGATCATCTTGCGCATATGATCCAGGTCGGCTTGACCCAGATTATCCATCACCGAGCGACGAATCGCTTCAATTTCGACTTCAAACGCGGCGACTTGCTCGCGTGACAACTTGACCGGACTGGCAAAACTCATGATCATTCTCCAATTAAAATTAAATAGCCAAAACCAATTCAGAGCGTGCGGCAGAAATACAAATACGAATCAATTGCCCCGGTTCGGCGTTCATTTCCCCGGTTTGCAGGTTTTCTACCGTGCCGCTGGTTTTAATGCATTGGCAAGAGTGGCAAATACCGATGCGGCAACCATGTTTGGGCGTCAAACCGGCGCGCTCGGCCTGCAGCAACAAGGGTTCGGTCCCATTGCTGGTAAATTGTTTGGCGCTGCTGGTGCATTGCACCGCGACGCTCGTACCCAAGGCTTGGGCTGGCAAAATAGGCGCGGCAGTAAAACGCTCACTGTGTAGCGCCGCCGGAATCGCCAGGCGGTGCCAAAGTTGCTCAATTTGTGCCATCATCTCGCCGGGGCCACAAATCCAGGTGCTGCGCTGGGCCAAATCCGGCACCATCTCCGGCAAATTATTCGCGTTCCAGCGCCCACTGTCGGCGCTAAAAAAGGTGATGATGCGCAAAGCCGGGAATTGCTGCGCCATTTGTTGCAAGCGCCGGGCAAAAATAAACTGCTCGGGCGAGCGGCAAATATGCAGCAATACCACACTGCCCTGATAATGCTGCACCTGCAACTGCGCCAGCATAGCCAGCATCGGGGTGATGCCACTGCCAGCACTGAGCAAGAGGATTTTTTCCGGTAACACCAATGCGGGCAGCACAAAATCCCCCGCCGCCTGACTGATACTGACCACCGTACCCACTTGCCAGCTTTGATGGATATGGCCAGATACTTTGCCCTGGCGCTTGACGCTGATTGCAATACGATTGTTACCAATCTGCGAGCCATCGATTTGGCTCAAGCTATACGCCCGCTCGACCCGACGACCATCGATTTCCACCATCACCCGGACAAACTGCCCGGCACGTGCGCCACGCCACAAGGCATTGGTTTGCAGCACGAAAGTTTTACAATCGGCCGTTTCATCCCGCGCCGTTTCATCCCGCGCCGTTTCATCCCGAATTGCCACCACTTTGGCGCGCACGCTGGAGAGTGACCACATCGGGTGCAGCGCCGTCAAGCACGTTTCCACCGCATTCGGATGCACGATGTTTTGTACCCATGGCCAACTGAGCACGGCATGGGCGCCAGCACAAAAGGCTTGGGGCCGGGTTAAACTGCGCGAGGTTCGGGCAGCGGTATTTTTTGCAGATGTCAGCATCATCAACTCCTTAAGACAGGTGGATTCAAAACATGAGCGTATTGTGTACAGTTGTACACCCAATGTCCATCACTTTCGTCAAAATTCGGACAAAGTAGAGACAACCTTCGACTTTTGCACTCTATTTTTTAGAAATGCGGCAATAAATGCTTATTACCCTGATACGATACGGTTGTACACAATACTTCAATCCATCGCCATGAACAGCCCCCACCCCAGCCCGGATTCTGCCCATTCGCCAGCCGACCCGGCAAGCGAGCAGACCGATAAACTAGCCGACAGCAGCCCCGGCGCGCGACGGCTCGACGCCTTAAGCCGCAGTGAGCGCAAAGATTTGACCCGCACCAATTTACTGCAAGCGGCCTTGAATTTGATTGGCGAGGGGCGTAGCTTCACCAGCCTGGGGATACGCGAGATTGCACGGGAAGCGAATATTGTGCCCAATGCGTTTTATCGCCATTTTCGTAATACCGATGAATTGGGTTTGGCCCTGGTAGAAGAGTCCGGCATTACCCTGCGCCGCTTGCTGCGCGAAGCACGCCAGGCCGGCATGAGCCAAAGTGACATGGTGCGGCGCTCGGTGCTGGTGTATCAGGCTTATGTGAAGCAAAACCGGCTGCAATTTTTATTTATTTCGGGCGAGCGTTCTGGCGGCAGCCGTTTATTACGGCTGGCCATTCGCACCGACATTACCCATTTCACCAATGAAATGGCGCAAGACTTTCGCCGCCTGGGTTTATATCAGGACTTGCCAACCATACGCCTGCAAATGGTGTGTGGTTTGATTGTGACGAGTATGTTGGCCGCCGCGATTGATATTTTGGATTTACCACCGGAGCAACCCTTGCTGGAACACGAGATGACGGAGAATTTTGTGCAGCAGTTGCAAATTGTGTTGTTGGGTGCAGCGAGTTGGAAAGAAAAACCGGCTGCGAGCAGTCGGCTTTCAGAAAGCCGTGAAACCCCGACGATTAATGCCCCTCCTCCTGCAACACCTGTAACATAATTTTACCAATATGGCTGCTGGTCTCCATCAGCGCATGGGCTGCCGCCGCTTGCTCCAAGGGAAAGGTCTGGAAAATCACCGGTTTGATTTGGCCATTTTCCAATAATGGCCAAACCTGATTGAGCAAATCCCTGGCAATTGCCGCCTTAAATTCATTGCTGCGTGGGCGCAAGGTGGAACCGGTAATGCTTAAACGACGACGCAATACCTGGGCCAAATCGAGTTGCGCACTGGCCCCACGTTGCAGCGCAATCAAAACAAGCCGCCCATCATCGGCCAGGCAGTCGATTTCACGCGGCAAATAGTCGCCACCAACCATATCCAAAATCACATCGACACCGCGCCCCTGGGTTAATTCCTTCACCACAGCGGAAAAATCTTCATCCCGGTAATGAATGCCGCGCTCAGCCCCCAGCGCTTCGCAAGCACGGCATTTATCGGCACTGCCCGCCGTGGCAAAAACCCGATGCCCGAGCGCGCGCGCCAATTGAATGGCGGTAACGCCAATGCCCGAGCTACCACCTTGCACCAATAAACTCTCGCCCGCTGCCAGACGCGCACGCTGAAACACATTACTCCACACCGTGAACAGGGTTTCCGGCAAAGAGGCCGCTTCCAGCATGCGCCAACCATGCGGCACAGGCAAACATTGGCCCACAGGGGCAATGCAATATTGCGCATAACCACCACCCGCCACGAGGGCGCACACCCGGTCACCCAACTTGAAACCGCCGTTTGCAGCACCCTCAGCAGCACCCTCAGCCGCACTTTCAGCCGACCCCAACGCCACAATTTCACCCGCAATTTCCAGCCCCGGCAAGTCTGAAGCGCCCGGCGGCGGCGCATACATGCCTTTGCGCTGCAACACATCGGGCCGATTCACCCCGGCAGCATGGACTTTGATCAAAACTTCGCCCGCTTGCGGCACGGGTAGTGCGCGTTCGCAAAGCTGCAGTACCGTCGGCAGACCGGGCGCACTGATTTGTATCGCTTGCATGGTAGCTTGCATGGTAGCTTGCATGGCTTTCCCTTAATAAAAAAATAATTTCAACAAAAACGGATTCAAAAACGACACAAGCAGAGGTAATTCGCATTCCGCCAGATGGCATCCTTTATAATAATCGATAATCATCATTTGAAACTTGAAGGGCTGCATACAGGCATCCAATTTGATCCTGATTGACGCGCAAAACCTGATAAGCTTCAGCCTTTAACCTTATTTCATCCCCTGCTTTTTTGGAGAGCACATGTTAGCAATCATTGGTGGCACCGGCGTTTCGCAACTCAAGGATTTGCAAATTTTGCAAACCTTTGACATTTCCACCCCGTTTGGCCTGCCTTCGGCCCCCGTGCTCAAGGGTAAATTGGGCGAACAGGAAATCCTGTTTTTAACCCGCCACGGCTCGCAACGCCACCATTTACCGCACGAAATTAATTATCGCGCCAATATTTTTGCCTTAAAGTCGCTCGGTGCCACCCAAATTATTGGCATTTCTGCCGTGGGCAGCTTGCGCGAACACATCGCCCCCGGCGATTTGGCCTTGCCGACCCAGTATTTTGATTGGACCCGCGGCCGCCGCGCCTCCAGCTTTTTTGGTGAAGGCGTGGCCGCCCATGTTTCCACCGCCAACCCGGTCAGCACCAATTTAACCGACTGGATTGCCGACCATGCGCAAAAATTGGGCCTCACTTTGCATAATAATGTCACTTATGGCTGCGTCGAAGGGCCACGCCTGGGCACCCGTGCGGAAAGCCATTTCTTGCGTCAGGCCGGTTGCGATTTGGTTGGCATGACCAATGTGCCGGAGGCGTTTTTGGCGCGCGAAGCGCAAATTTGCTACGCCACCATTGGCATTGCCACCGATTATGACTGCTGGCTGGATGACCCGAGCAAGCATGTGACGGTGAGTGCGATTTTTGAGCTGTATCGCGAAAGTCTGGGCAAAGCCACCCGCCTGTTGCAAGCATTGTTAAATGACCAGCGGCCAGCGGAAGAGCCTGAAATTCGCAGCGTGCTGGCTTGTTCGATGATGACGCCGCCAGAGAATTTGAACGAACACGAGACCGCATGGCTGGCGGTTTTACAGCGCTAATCCGCCAACATTGAGGCGGCATCGCACCGCGCCAAAAGCGCCTGATTTATTTGGCGGCGTGTAAGGAACACCGAATCACGCCGACTACCGCACAGATTCATCATTTTGAAAGACCGTATGCACGCCACTTACCCGTTGTTGCGCAAAACTGATTTCCCGCCCATGAAGCGCCGCCAATTGGAGACCTTGCAAGTTAATTTAGGCTATCAATGCAATCAAACCTGTCAGCATTGCCATGTCAACGCCGGCCCCACCCGCACCGAGATGATGGATGGGGAAACCATCGATTTGGTCGTTGAAGTACTCAAAGTGCGCCAGATTAAGGTGCTTGATGTGACCGGTGGCGCGCCTGAAATGAATGCGCATTTCAAAAGTCTGGTGCAACGCGCGCGCGCCTTGGGTGTGCGCGTGATCGACCGCTGCAATCTAACCATCTTATTTGAACCGGGCCATGAAGATTTGGCGCAATTTTTAGCCGATAACGAAGTCGAAATTATCGGCTCCCTGCCCTGTTATTCAGCCGAACGAGTAGACAAGCAACGCGGTGACGGTGTGTTCGACAAGAGTATCGCCGCGCTGCAAACCTTCAACCAACTCGGTTACGGCCATGTGGATGGCAAGCTCGCGCTGTCGCTGGTGTATAACCCGCAAGGCCCTGCCCTGCCGCCGAACCAGGAACAATTGCAAGCGGACTATAAACGCGAACTGGCCGCCCATTTCGGGATTGAATTCAACCAGTTGTATGCGATAGCGAACATGCCGATTCAACGCTTTGGCAGTATGCTAATCTCCAAAGGTCAGTTTGCCAACTACATGAAGCTGTTAAAAGACAATTACCGCGCCGCCAATCTGGAGGGCGTGATGTGTCGTAGCACCGTCAGCGTTGATTATCAAGGCTATTTGTATGATTGCGATTTCAATCAAATGTTGAATATGCCCTTGCCGATGAAACGCAACGCTGCCGCGCAAGCGCCGCATTTGCGCGATTTGTTGCAGCAGGATATTGATGGCAACCCGATTGCGATTGCCGACCATTGTTATGGTTGTACCGCAGGGCAAGGCAGTAGTTGTGGTGGTGCATTGGCGGCTTAGTGTTAACTGCGTGGCAACTGCGTGGCAACTGAGTGGCAAGCCTCATATCAATCTTTCGGAGTGTACATGAATAGCAAAAAAATAGTAGTCGTCCTCGTCATCCTGGCATTGGTTGCGGCCTTTTTTCACTTTAATCTGGGGCAATATTTCAGTTTGGATTACTTAAAATCCAGCCAAGCCTCATTCCAGGCGTATTACCAACAAAACCCGGTTGGCACGATGGCGGCGTTTATCCTGATCTATATTGTCGTAACGGCCTTGTCACTACCCGGTGCGGCCATTCTGACGCTGGCAGGCGGCGCGTTGTTTGGCCTCGTAACGGGCACGATTCTGGTGTCGTTTGCCTCCAGCATCGGCGCAACCCTGGCTTTTTCTGCGTCGCGCTTCATGCTGGCCGACTGGGTCAACCGACAATTTGGCAATCGTTTAAGCGCCATCAATGCCGGGGTACAAAAGGATGGCGCATTTTATTTATTCATGATGCGGCTGGTTCCGGCCTTCCCTTTCTTTTTGGTGAATTTGCTAATGGGTTTGACCAAAATCCCTTTACTCACCTTTTATTGGGTTAGCCAGGTGGGCATGTTGGCGGGCACGATTGTGTATGTGAATGCGGGCACACAGTTGGCAAAAATTGACAGCCTGAAGGGCATTTTGTCGCCGGGTTTGATTGGCTCCTTCGTATTGCTCGGCTTATTCCCCTTGTTGGCGCGCAAAATTGTGCAAATGGTACAGGGCCGCAAAGTCTATGCGCGCTGGCCCAAACCCGCCAAATTTGACCGCAATTTAATCGTGATTGGCGGCGGCGCGGCTGGTTTGGTCACGTCCTATATCGCCGCCGTGGTGAAAGCCAAAGTCACGCTGGTAGAGAGCCATAAAATGGGCGGCGACTGCCTCAATTTTGGCTGCGTCCCATCCAAAGCTTTGATTCGTTCGGCCAAATTCATCCACACTGCCAAACATGCGCAAAGCCTGGGCATTGCCAAAGCCGATACCGAATTCAAATTTGCCGATGTCATGGCCAGGGTACACCGCGTGATTAAAGCGATTGAACCGCATGATTCGGTTGAACGCTACACAGCCCTCGGGGTCGATGTGATGCAGGGCAAAGCCAAAATTATTTCACCGTGGGAAGTGGATATCGACGGCAAACGCTTAACCACCCGCGCCATCGTCATCGCCACCGGGGCGCGCCCCTTTGTGCCGCCCATTCCCGGCATTAACGATGTCGGCTATTACACCTCCGACACGCTGTGGGAAATGACCGAGTTACCCAAACGCCTGATCGTATTGGGCGGCGGCCCCATCGGCTGCGAGCTGGCGCAAAGCTTTGCGCGCCTGGGCGCACAGGTCACGCAAGTAGAAATGGCCCCGCGCCTGATGATACGCGAAGACGAAGATGCCGCCAAACTGGTCGGCGCGGCATTGACAGCCGATGGCGTCAAGGTACTCACCAGCCACCAGGCGATACGCTGCGAAAAGGTGGGCGATACCAAGCGCCTGATCGTCAAACATCAGGATAAAGAAATCGTACTTGAATTTGATGAGATGTTATGCGCCGTTGGCCGCGTGGCGCGCACCGAAGGTTTTGGTCTGGAAGAATTGGGCATTCCCATCACACCGCGCCGCACGGTGGAAACCGACGATTATTTGCAAACCATTTACCCGAATATTTTTGCCTGCGGCGACGTGGCCGGGCCCTTCCAATTTACCCACACGGCCGCGCATCAAGCCTGGTATGCGGCGGTGAATGCTTTATTTGGTCATTTGCGCAGCTTTAAGGTCGATTATTCGGTCATTCCATGGGCCACGTTTACCGACCCCGAGGTAGCGCGGGTGGGTTTATCGGAAGCTGAAGCCAAAGAAAAAGGCATTGCCTACGAACTGACGCATTACGGCATTGATGATTTGGATCGCGCCATCGCCGACGAAAACGCGCACGGCTTCATCAAAATCCTGACGCCACCCGGCAAAGACACGATTTTGGGCGTGACCATCGTGGGCGACCATGCTGCGGAATTATTGTCTGAATTTGTGTTGGCGATGCGTCATGGCCTGGGCTTGAATAAAATCCTGGGCACCATCCATACCTACCCCACCATGTCGGAAGCGAATAAATATGCAGCGGGGGAATGGAAACGTGCCCATGCGCCGCAAAAACTGTTGGAATGGGTGGGGCGTTACCAAACCTGGCGGCGCGGTTGAGTATATGGCGGCACCCGACCAACCCGGCAAACTGAGCATTATCGTTCCGGTATTGAACGAGGCGGCTCAAATTGCCCACATTCTGGCCGCCCTCGCGCCCTTACGCACGCGCGGGGCCGAGCTAATTGTGGTTGATGGCGGTAGCCAGGACGCCACCATCAGCCTGGCGCAAGAATGGGCCGATCAGGTTTTATCCAGCCCGCGCGGGCGCGCGGTGCAAATGCATTGCGGCGCGCTGGCGGCAAGTAGCCCGGTGCTGTTATTTTTACACGCCGACACCCTACTGCCGCCCGAGGCCGACCAGTTGATTTTGCAAGGGCTGGCGCAATCGCAACGCCAGTGGGGTCGGTTTGACGTGCAAGTCATCGGCCAGCCACGCATGCTGCGCGCGGTCTCCGCCATGATCAATTGGCGTAGCAGAACATTTGGCATTGCCACCGGCGACCAGGCTATCTTCATCACGCACAAGCTGTATCAGGAAGTTGGTGGTTTTCCACAACAAGCCATGATGGAAGATATCGAAGTATGCAAGCGTTTAAAGCGCTTACACCATGCCCCCCTGTGTTTGCGTGAAAAAGTACAAACCTCGGGCCGACGCTGGGAAAAACATGGCGTCTGGCGCACCATTTTTTTAATGTGGCGGCTGCGTTTTTATTATTGGATCGGCGTTTCAGCCGACACGATTGCGAAAGCTTATCGATGACTTGCTGTGTAATTGTCTTTGCCAAAGCGCCGATTCCCGGCTATGCCAAAACCCGGCTGGCCAAAAAAATTGGCAATCAAGCCGCTGCCCAACTGGCCAGCCGCATGTTGCAAGCCGCAGTCGAACAAGCCCTCGCCGCCCGGCTTGGCCCGGTTGAGTTGTGTTGCTCGCCCGATACCAGCCACCCCGCGTTTGGTGAATTACAACAGCGCCTGAACATGGACCCGGAAATGCGCCTGAGCCTGACCGAACAAGGGGAAGGCGATTTAGGCCAGCGTATGCATCGCGCCTTTGTGCGCGCCCTGCGCCGCACCCCGCGCGTGCTGCTCACGGGCACCGATGCGCCCTTGCTCGATGCAGCCTATTTACAAAACGCAGCTGCGGCCTTAAACCAGGATGCATTACACGACCACGCCGCCGTATTCGCCCCCACTTTTGATGGTGGCTATGCCATGATCGGACTGAATCGGGATATCCCCGAATTATTTACCGATATGCCGTGGAGTACCGATGCCGTCATGGCATTGAGCCGCCAGCGTTTGGCACAAGTTCCCGGCTTAAGTCATCTTGAACTGGGGCAATTGCACGACATTGATGAAGCCCCGGATTTAATCCATGTGCCAACAGAGTGGCTAACACAGGCCGGGATAAAAGACATCGACATGACATAAAAACCGCGCCAAAGCGTGGCATAATCCAAAGATGGACAGACATCAGGCACGAGAATTATTCTCTCAAATTTTTCAAACTGCAGTGCAAGCCGTTCATCCGGCGCACTGTCTGGCTCCGTTTTTGCGTCAACTTCCGCCGT
This sequence comes from Janthinobacterium lividum, assembly GCA_945864765.1. GTDB lineage: Bacteria > Pseudomonadota > Gammaproteobacteria > Burkholderiales > Burkholderiaceae_D > CAMBDR01. The sequence goes on from CAMBDR010000002.1 coordinate 10,129, forward strand.
GCGATGGTCAAACCCTGGTCATTGGCACAGGCAAAGCCAGCGCTGCGATGGCGCAAGCGTTTGAGCAAGCCTGGGGCCAGGGTAACTTGCAAGGCGAATATAGCGGCCTGGTCGTCACACGTTACGGGCAAATATTACCCTGCCAACAAATAGAAGTGATTGAAGCTGCCCACCCGGTGCCCGATGCGGCCAGCGTACAGGCAGCCCAGCGCATTTTGCAAAAGGTGCAGGGGCTCACCGCGCAAGATCGGGTGATTTGTTTGATTTCCGGCGGCGGTTCCTCCCTGCTCAGCTTGCCCGCAGCCGGTATCACACTCGCCGATAAACAACAAATCAATCGTGCCTTGCTCAAATCCGGGGCCAGCATTGGACAAATTAACTGCGTGCGCAAACATTTATCGGCCATCAAAGGTGGTCAACTGGCGCTGGCTTGCTGCGCGGCCCCGGTCTATTCCTTTTTAATTTCCGACATTCCGGGTGACGACCCCGGTCAGATTGCCAGCGGCCCGACCCTGCCCGACCATACCACTTTGGTGCAAGCCCGCGCCGTTTTACAAAAGTTTCAAATCCCTGTGCCGCATCGGGTGCAAATGTATTTGGAACAAGCCGAACATGAAACCCCCAAGCCCGACGACCCGCATTTTGCCCGGCATCACGCCCACATTATCGCCAGCAGCCAGCACGCCTTGCAGGCAGCGGCCTTGTATGCCGCGCAAAAAGGCTGGCGCACCCATATTTTATCGGATTGTATCGAAGGTGAGGCACGCGATATCGCCCTGATGCATGCCGCCATTGCCCAACAAATTGTGCGCCACCAGCAGCCGTTTGAGCGCCCCTGCCTGTTACTCTCGGGCGGCGAAACCAGCGTCACCATCAAAGGCAGTGGGCGCGGCGGGCGAAATACCGAATTTTTGCTCAGCCTGGGGCTGGCGCTACAAAGTCAAACCCGGAGTCAAACCCGGAGTCAAACCCGGGGGCAAACCCTGAGTCAGGCTGAAATTCACGCCTTCGCCTGCGATACCGACGGCATTGATGGCAGCGAAAACAATGCCGGAGCCAGCCTCCACCCGGATAGTTTGCAACGGGCCGAAGCACTGGGCTTAAATGCTTTGAATTTGCTCGATCACAATGACAGCTATGGCTTTTTCGATGGTTTGGGCGATTTAATCGTCACCGGCCCCACCCACACCAATGTCAATGACTTGCGCGGCTTACTGATTTGTTAAAGAAAGGGGAAATTGATAAAAAAAGGGCGGCACACGAATGTGCCGCCAAATATCAAATAGAGAACAGTCCACTTACGTAGTCCGAAGCGAAGTATGCACCAAAATTGACCGTAGTAAAAATACTGATTTCAGAACGCACCCATCTCTAAAACAGATAATAATACTTTTACCAACTTAGCTTACTCTATTCATCATGACACTAACATCTGATACCTGGCTTACGCCCTATGAGCGAGGCAACCAAAACCAAACCACTCACTGGCGTGAATGCATCGAATTTTATGAAATGTTAGCACGGAAATTCCCACAAATCCTACAATTTAAACAAATTGGCGTATCCGATAGCGGCATCCCGATTCATTCTGGCATCCTTACCCAGGATGGCGTATTTGAGCGCAGCCTGCTTCAGGCAGCAGGTCGGCCAATCTTTTTCAATAATAATGGCATCCATCCGGGCGAGCCGGAAGGCATTGATGCCTGTATGGCTTTAATACGTGATTTTTGCACCAAACCAGAGCATTTGGCCCAACTTGGCCCAACCGTGTATCTGTTTATTGCGATTTATAATGTCGATGGCTGCCATAACCGAAATACCAGCTCACGCGTCAACCAGGACGGCCCTGAGAGTTTTGGCTTTCGCGGCAATAGCCTGCATCTTGATTTAAATCGCGACTTCATTAAATGTGATAGCCTGGCGGCGCAATGCTTCAATCAGTTTTTTAGCGCCTGGCAGCCGGATGTGATGGTCGATACCCATACCTCCAATGGTGCCGACTACCCGTACACGATGACTTTGATTCCCACCCAGCCCGACAAACTCGGTGGTGAGCTGGGTCAATTCCTGCGCGCTACCATGTTGCCGACCATTTATGACGAGATGGCGCAACGCGGTTGGCCCACTTGCCCGTATGTGAACCCGGTACAAACCAGCCCCGACCAAGGCATTGCCGATTTTCTCGAAGTGCCACGTTTTTCCACCGGTTATGCCACCCTGCACCACTGCATCGGTTTTATGCCGGAAACCCATATGCTAAAACCATTTGCAGATCGCTATGAATCGATGTACACCCTGCTGCAAGTGATTCTGGAATTCACCGTCCGGCATGGCGCGCAAATTCAAGCCCTGCGCCGTGCCGCCCAACAGCAAGTGCGTAGCAGTTGGCCTGTTTGCTGGGAAACCGACATGAAGCGCCCTTCCCGCTTGCGCTTTCGCGGCTTTGCAGCCGTGTATCGGCCCAGCTTATTGGGCAACTACCAGCGCTTGGCGTATGATCGCAATCAAGTTTGGGAGCAAGAGATTGATCATTTTGACCGCTGCCTCACCCGTGTCGAAGTCAGCGCCCCCAAAGCCTATGTGATTCCACAACAATGGCGCGCGGTGATTGAGCGTTTGCTGTGGAATGGCGTCCGGATGACGCGGGTTGAGCAGGCGCAAAGCGTCGCAGCCCAAATCTGGCGCATTAGCCGCGTAGCCAGCCGGGGAGGCCCATATGAAGGCCATTTGTTTCATGATGAGGTGGAACTGGCAAGTAGGCAGGAAGAAGTGATGTTGCAGCCGGGTGATTATTGGCTGGACTTGAACCAGCCCAACGCCCGTTATGCGGTCGAAACGCTGGAACCGCAAGCGCATGACAGTTTTTTCCGCTGGGGTTTCTTCAATAGCGTGCTGGAAAAGAAAGAGGCGTATTCCGATTACGTATTTGAAGACCATGCGCTCGAACTATTGCAAACCGAACCGGCATTGCGTAGCCAGTTTGAAGCATGGAAAGTCGCCAACCCGGATCTGCTGGGCAATCAATCCGAGGTGTTGGACTTTATTTTTAGCCATTGCGAGCGCTACCGGGAACCGGAATGGCGGCGTTACCCGGTAGTGCGGATTATGGCTTGCCCTCAAACCAGGTAGGGCGCACGCTCTTGCTGTACCCGATACACATTGGTACTGCGCGCTTGCTCAGCCAAAGCACAGCGCAAGCCCAGATGCGCCACAAAAGGTTCAAAATCGCGGTCGCTGTACAACAGGGCCAGGTCGCGCTGAATGCAACAGGTCGCAATCAGGGTATCAATGGTTTTTCTGACCGTAATGCCACGCGCGCGCAGGGTGCGAAAGTTGTTCACGGCAAGCAGTGCATTGTCTTGCCCGCCAATCTCGATTAAATCCAGCGACATCATCAACTTGCGCGCCTGATTGTATTCTCGCTCGTTGGCAAAGCCTTGCAGTACTTCGGTCAGGATTAAATCACCCACTGCCAGCAACTCCATCGACAGCAAGGCATCCAGACAATCGGTTTGGGGGGTAATCTGGCCGCGAAAATAATCGATCCAGACGCTCGAATCGACCATAATCATTTGTCGCTCCTCATTTGATCCAGATCGCCTTCCCATTGGAACTTGCCACGGAAGTCGCGAATATCTTTTTGCCGCTCAATGCGCAATAACACCCGCAAAGCCAGCTCCACCACTTCACGCTTGGTGCCTATGCCCGTCAAACGCATGGCATCAGCCATTAATTGGTCATCGATTTCAATATTTGTGCGCATAATGTGTACCTTTCATTGACTATATACACATCATAGCACATGAAATGCGCCAATGCCAGAAAAATGAGGGCTCAATTTACCTGACCCAGCGCGCCTACGGCAGTTTTCTGAACGGGAATAACTGCTGCTTGACGAAGCCATCGGGCATATAGTCCCCCACGACGCCATATTTATCCGGAAACGGCTGGGTTGGTTTGGCCACCGTGCCAAAGATATAATCAAGAAAGGCATAATGGGCCGCATAGTTTTTATCCAGCGCCACAGTATCGGACGAATGATGCCAGTGATGAAAGTCAGGCGTGACGATCACATATTTTAATGGCCCCCAAGGCAAATGCACATTGGCATGGTTAAACACCGCCTGGAAACCCACTACAATAATATAGGCATCCATCACCGACTTTTCAAAACCAAATACATACAATGGCCCCAACACCGCCACCCGCGTCACAATCAATTCCAGCACATGTTGGCGCGAACCAGCCAGCCAATCCATGGTTTTGGCGCTGTGGTGTACTGCATGAAAGCGCCACAGAAACGGTACTTCATGATAGGCACGGTGCGCCCAGTACTGCATCAGGTCAGCCACCAGAATACACAGTAGCAACTGCAGCACAAAGGGAATATCCTGAATCATGCCCTGAAACCCATCGCGCACCATCCAACCAAATACCCGGTGAATCAAAAAGTTTACGGTGAGCAAAATCAGGCCAACAATAAAATGATTCGAGACGAAATGCGCCATATCGGTTTGCCATTCCTTGCGAAATAAGACTTGCCCCTTGTACAGAGGGAACAGTTTTTCGATCAACACAAAAATCAGGGTCGAACCGAGTAAATCGAGAATAAACCAGTCAAGCCCGATATAGGGCGTATGATCAGGAAAGTCTTTCACCGGGATGCCGGAACCACCCAGGGCAACGGCGATGGCAACAAAGCAAAACGCTGCCAAATTCAAGCCCCGGTTTTTACCCAGCACCACATTGGCCAGCGATACCACGCCCGATATCAGCAAGGCATAAAACAACACCTGACGCAATACCGGAACCGAATATTGATGGCGTAATTCAGGCGTGGTTAAATATTGCGGGTACAAAAACGCGAACACACCCAATAAGGATAAAAAGCCCAGCGCAAACGCGAATACCCCACTCACCACGCCATAGCCGACTTTCATTTCCCCACTTTTTTGCATGATCGCGGCGGTATCGCCGACCATTTCACCCACCACCTTGCGGGGTGCTTGCACCGTGGTGTGCACCGCTTTCTCAACGACGGTTTCAACCAGGTCTTCCACCTTGCGTGCTTTTTGCAAGACCTTAACGCGTTTTTCCAGTTTCTTGCGGCGCAATTGATTTGCGCGATGATTGGTTTTTTTCATGATGGTTTCACAATTTAATTAACTACTCACCCAAACTCACATTGTGGTGGAAGATCGGTTCCACGCCAGCCCATTCACCCGTAACACAAAGTTGGCGAATAACACTAACGACCAATTTTGACACGGCCCGGTTGGCCGTGGTCATTAATACACTGCGCGACGCACATAAAGCAATGGTACGTTCGACATAAGGATCAATAATTTCTTGCGCCACCATTCTGCCCTTGGCCAATTCCACCGTCACTGCGGACAAAGGGAAAATTCCGGCACCAAATTCTGCCATGATGGCGCTTTTCATGATGTTGAGCGAATTAATTTCACTCACCACATTATCAAATACAAAGCCACTTTGCGCGGCAGCGCGATCAACATGCTTGCGCACGCCATATTGCGAACCCGGCAACACCAGCGGCAAGCTTTGAATCTCCCCCAGGCGAATTTGCGCTCCCGGCGGACGCCTCGGATCACTCCCCTCCCAAACCAGGTGCATTTTTTCCTTGATGACATTCTTGCGTGCAAATTCACTCAACTGTCCATAATCATAGAGCAAGGCCAGATTGAATTTCCCCTGCCGCAACTGATCGAGCACATTGTCGGTCAAATCATCGTTCATTTGCAACACCACCCGTGGCAATTCTCGTTTGGCGGCAAGTAGCAAGGGTAAGGCCAGTACCGAGGAAACGCTTTGCGGCAAGCCCAGCGACACCGTACCACTGGGGCTATCGGTTTGATGGCGTGAGATAACACTGCGGGAATTAATCACCTGCTGCAAAATGGTTTGCGCATGCGCGTAGAAGGCCAAACCACTTTCAGTTACCCGCACCCCTTTGGAACTACGCTGCAACAGGCTGGTGCCCAACTCATCTTCCAGTTTGGCAATTTGTTGACTCAAGGCCGATTGCGCAATAAACAGTTGCCCCGCCGCTTTGGATAAGCTGCCATGATCCACAATCGCCAGAAAATAACGTAATTGCCTCAGTTCCACATGCTGTTTCCTGGCCTGTGCAGGCCTAGTTTATACCCATGAATTTGCCATCATGAGTTTGGATTAAAATTTTTCCCCAGAGAAGCGGGCATATTTAACTTGATTTCAGTGGCATTGCGCGATATCAATACCAGCACCACAATCGTCGCCACATAGGGCAACATCGCCAATAACTGGGAGGCCACCGGCACCCCCAAACCTTGGGCATGAAAGCCCAAAATCGTCACCAAACCAAATAAATACGCCCCTGCCAATACCCGCACGGGACGCCAGGTTGCAAACGTGGTGAGTGCCAAAGCGATCCAGCCGCGCCCGGCCACCATGCCCTCGACCCACAGGGGCGTGTAGACACAGGACAGGAAAGCGCCCGCCAAACCGCAGCATAAACCACCAAACAACAAAGCCATTAAGCGAATACTTCGCACATTATAGCCTAGCGCGTGGGCCGATGCGGGAGATTCGCCGACGGCGCGTAAAATCAGCCCGGCACGGCTCTTTTTAATAAACCAAAGCAGGCTAAAACACAACGCCAGACTGAAATACACCATCCAGTGCTGACGAAACAAAGCCGGACCGAGCACGGGTAACTCTTTCAGAAACGGCACGCCCGAAGGTGCATTTTGCAAACTGCGCCCGACAAACTGGATGCCGATATACGCCGAAGCCCCCGCCCCAAACAGCGACAAGGCCAAACCGGTCGCATATTGATTGGTGCCCAACCACACGGTCAGCCATGCGAAAAATCCGGCCAGTGCCATACCCGTGAGTCCGCCGGCCAAAAAGCCACGCGCCTCGCTGCCAGTTTGCACGGTCACCGCAAAGCCGACAATGGCGGCCACCAACATCATGCCTTCCGCCCCCAGATTCACCACCCCGGCTTTTTCATTGATCAATAAACCCAGTGCCGCCAGCATCAAGGGCGTACCGGCACTCATGGCGGCGGCAATTAAGAGGGCCAAACTATCCATGTTTTTTGCTCCAGCGAATTTGGTAATGGATCAACACATCACAGGTGAGAAGAGAAAACAATAAAATGCCTTGAAACACCCCGGTAATGGCGGAAGGCATACCCAGGCGCGACTGGGATAATTCGCCACCGATATAAAACAAAGCCATCACAAAGCTGGAGAAAATGACGCCAATCGGGTGCAAACGCCCGACATACGCCACAATAATGGCGGCAAAACCATAGCCCGGAGAAATGGAGGGGGTCAATTGCCCAACTGGCCCCAACACTTCGCACACCCCGGCCAAACCCGCCAGTGCGCCACTGGCCATCAATGACATCCATAGCGATTTACGACTGGAAAAGCCCGCATAGCGCGCCGCCAGCGGTGCCATACCGCCCACTTGCAAGCGAAAGCCGGCAAAGCTCTTGCTCAGAAATAGCCAACCGAGCAAAGCGGCAATCAAGGCCAACACAATGCCCAGATGCAAGCGCGTACCCTTGACCAAAATCGGCAATAGCCAGCCATCGGGCAACATTTTTGATTGCGGAAAATTATAACCAGCCGGATCTTTTAACACGCCATGCACCAGGTATTGCAGCAATAACTGGGCGATATAGACCAGCATCAGTGAGACTAAAATCTCATTGGCGTTAAACCGGTCGCGCAAAAAAGCAGTGATCACAGCCCAAGCCATGCCACCGGCCATGCCCGCCAGCAAAACCAGGCCAATCCAGAACGCGCCGCCTGCGTGATGCGGCTCCAGCAGCAAACTCAAGGCACCACCACTCAAAGCCCCCGCCACCAACTGTCCTTCCGCCCCAATATTGAACACATTGGCCCGAAAACAGAGCGCCAAACCGACCGAGATCATCAGCAAGGGTGCAATTTTTACGCCCAGCTCGGACCAACCGCGCACATCTTTAATCGGTTCCCAGAAAAATACCGACAAACCCGCCAAGGGTGACTTTCCCAGTGCAACAAAGAGCACCACCCCGGCCAAGACCGTTAAACCCAGCGCCAACAACGGAGAAAGCCACGACATCAGGGTGGAAGGTGTCGCACGCGCCTGTAGTTTAAGCATGAGCCACCCCGGCCACGGAATTACCCGAATCGTTCGAACCATTCGAACCATTGGCCCCATCCCAAAGGCCACTCATCCACAAGCCAATCAAATCGACATTGGCATCACGCCGCGCCAGCGATGGCGAGACCCGCCCCTTGGCGATCACCAGCAAACGGTCAGAAATCTCAAACAATTCATCCAACTCCTCAGAAATGACCAACAGCGCGCAACCCGCATCCCGCAAGGCCAGTAATTCAGCCCGAATTTGTGCCGCCGCCCCCACATCCACACCCCAGGTGGGTTGCGCCACGATCAACACCTTCGGATTGCGCATAACTTCACGTCCCACAATATATTTTTGCAGATTCCCACCCGACAAGCTGCGCGCCAGCGCCTGTGGCCCACCCGCTTTCACATGGAAACGGCTAATGATTTGCCCGGCAATATCGGCCAACACCCCCCGCTTGACCATGCCATGCTGCACCGTGGCACTCGATTGGTGCGAGAGCAAGATATTTTCCGCCAGCCCCAAATCGGGCACGGTGCCACGCCCAAGACGCTCTTCCGGCACAAAGCCCAAACCCAGTTCACGGCGTGGACCTGGCCCCCAACTACCCACCGCCTTACCTTGCAGTTCAATCGCATTGCTGGCGGCGCGGGTATCTTCCCCGGAGAGCACAGCCAGCAATTCCGCCTGGCCGTTGCCGGATACGCCCGCCATACCGACAATTTCACCGGCATGCAAATCAAAGCAGATATTTTCCAGGGCTGTCGCAAACGGATGACTTTTGGCCAGCGACAGGTTTTGCACTTGCATCAACAGCGGGCCAGCCTTTTGCTCGGTACAGGAGAGTTTGGGCGGATCGCTGCCTATCATCATGCGCGACAAGCTGGCAGCACTTTCTTGCGATGGATTGCAAGTGCCACTGTTTTTACCGCCGCGCAACACGCTGCAGGTATGGCATAGTGCGCGAATTTCATCGAGTTTATGGCTGATATATAAGATACTGCAACCTTGCTGTGCCAACAAGCGCAGGGTTTTGAACAGGGTTTCCACCGCTTGCGGGGTCAACACCGAGGTGGGTTCATCCAGAATTAATAATTGCGGACGGCTGAGCAAGGCGCGCACGATTTCAACCCGCTGACACTCGCCCACCGACAATGTGTGGACATGCCGATCCGGCTCCAGATCGAGGCCGTATTGCTGCGCCGTAGTGCGGATTTGCTGCGCCAATTGATCCAGCTTGGTATTGCCGGGTAAGCCCAGTGCAATATTTTCGGTAACGGTGAGCGTATCGAACAAAGAAAAATGCTGAAACACCATGGCGATGCCCAACTCGCGCGCGCTGGCCGGGTTGGCGATATGTACTTCTTTGCCATTCCAGAACACTTGTCCGGCGTCGGGTTTGACCGCGCCGTACACAATTTTCATGAGGGTCGATTTGCCAGCGCCATTTTCACCCAGCAAGGCGTGAATTTCGCCCGCTTGCACGGTCAGGTTAATGGCATCGTTGGCCAGCACCGCCGGATAACGCTTCGTAATATGTTGTAAAACCAGGCGCGCAGTCATCAATTTTAATCAATTCTTCATCAAAAACGATTCATATCACAGGCCGCATCAAGAACCGCGATAGGTCGAATAAGACCATGGCGATACCAAAAGCGGGACATGGTAATTCTGGCTGCTATCGGCAATCCCGAACGCCAGGCTTACCTGATCGATAAAACGCGGTTGCGCCAACTCGACGCCCATTGCGGCAAAATAATCCCCCACCGCAAAAACCAATTCATAGCACCCCGGCACCAGCGCGTCGCCTTCCAGCAGGGGGGCATTGGTGCGTCCGTCCTGGTTGCTCAGCTCTTGCCACAGCAACCTGCGCACACCCGCTTGGAGCACATAAAGCTCGATTTTAATCCCGCTGCCGGGCTTGCCATGTGCCGTATCCAATATATGTGTACTCAGCTTTCCCATATTATCCTCATATTATTTCCCTCTCACTTCGATTGGCCACTTCGATTGGCCACTTCGATTGGCCACCCGATATTTTGGCAGCAGCCATCATAGCCGAATTTTGCCCGATAATGATAAAGACTCACGCAAATTTGCCCAATTTATTGCTGGCGTTGACGACATCAGCAAACCTGTTCTCAGGCAGAATCAATCCCGCCCGTTTTGATTTGGCGATTGATTTGGCGATTGATTTGGCAATTGCCGCCCATTTCCGGATTTTGTCGCGCATGTTTTTTACGTAATGCTTCAAACCCCGCCAACTGTGTCAAAATAGATTCAATGATGCCGCCAGTAAATTACTTTTTTTATGGCAATACATTATCGGCAGTTACATTGTTCGTTAATCAGCACCATTCTTTGAATAATATACTCAAACGGCAATTAAAATGGATTTTTTTTCGGCTATCAGCAACAAACTACGACCCAAGACCCTGTCGTTAAAAAGCGTGATTATTTTAGGGATCGTCTGCGGGATTCTTATACCCGCTCTGGTATTTGGCCCAATTTTGGCGCGCGAAACCCACCAGCGCGAGATGGATGCGCGGATCGATTCATTACTTCAGCAATATGGCAATATGCTGGAGCAAACCATGGCGATTCAGTTATGGGAATTCGATACAGTGGGTGCGCAGACTTTTATTAATTCGGTCATGCTCAACCCGAATGTGGTGAGCATCGTGGCCGAGAAATCGAATGGACAGCCGTTCGTGGTGGCGAATAAGCCACAACGCCGCATTGGCACGATTGTGCGTGAGGTGCGCATCCTCAAATCGGGGCGCAGCCCCATTGGGCGCGTTACCATTGAAATGAGCCGCGCCCTGGTCGAGCGCGATTTTCAGGCCAATATCATCAAGCTTGGTGCAGGCTTACTGATGCAATTACTCACTTCATGCCTGCTCTTGTTTCTTTTGTTTGAATGGCTTTTAATGCGGCCCTTGCGCCAATTGGGCAAGGATACGGTTCGCCTGTCCAACAGCGAACTGGTCGAACCAGTGGTTCAAATGCGCCATGATGAAATCGGCCAACTGGCCGTGGGACTGGATCAGATGCGCGAAAAATTGAGCGAACAAATCCTGCAAATTCGTAATTTCAACGCCAACCTGGAACAGCGTGTCGAAAGCCGCACCCACGATTTGAATTTGGCCAACCAGGAATTGCAACACGCGATGGCCACGCTCAAAACCGTTCAGGAAGAAATTCAGCGTTCCGACCGACTGGCCGCCCTGGGTGCGCTGGTAGCGGGTGTCGCGCACGAGCTCAACACCCCCATCGGCAATAGCGTTACCGTTGCCAGCACCATGATGGATTTAAGCCTCGAATTTAACCGCACCATTGAAAGTGGCATCACCCGCACCAAGCTCTCGTCCTACACGCAGCAAACCCGGCAAGCCAGCGAAATGCTGGTACGCAACCTGACCAAGGCGGCCGAATTAATCGGCAGCTTCAAGCAAGTTGCGGTGGACCGCACCAGCGTGCGGCGACGCATTTTTGCGCTCGATGAAGTGGTGTCAGAAACGGTGCTACTGATGAATAACAGCATGAAGCGCCATGCCTACACCATCGCAATTGATATCGCCCCGAATCTGAAAATGAATAGTTACCCCGGCCCCCTGGGGCAAATTCTCAGCAATTTATGCCATAACGCGGTGATACATGGGTTTGAAAACCAGGATCAGGGCAGCATCGAAATCAGCGCCAGCTTGTTGGAAACGCAAGAAATTGAACTCATCATCAGCGACAATGGCCAAGGCATACCGGAGGCCAATATCCACCGCATTTTTGACCCATTCTTTACCACCAAGCTTGGCCAGGGCGGCAGTGGCCTGGGGTTAAGTATCGTGTATAACCTCGCCACGGTGGTGCTGGGTGGTTCGATTCACGTCGAAAGCGCACTCCATGTCGGCACCCGGTTTATTTTGCGTTTGCCACTCTCGGCACCAGAAGAAGCACCGCCCCATCCGCATGCAAGTGACCCACATGATGACCATGATGCCAACCGTACAATCGAGCCCAGGCAAATTGGCGAATCAGTGTAGCCTACATTGGCAGCAAAGCACGTCGCGCACGCACTAAAACGGTGTATGCCAGCAGCAGCGCCAAAACAGCCAATACCGGATTCCACAATGCAGGCAAAAACCAATCCAGTCCATACATCAAGGCCAACGCGCCAAACACAAAAGCACGATCACTTTTGCCGATTGGCCCGTCATAACGCCGGGTGCCGCTGATCGACAAACCCAGCACGCCGACAAACTCGGTCAAGGTCGCCAGAAACAATACCAACATCAGCAAACCACCCTGCACACCGGGTAGCAGGGCAAACGGCGCATACAGTGCCACATCGGATACCACGTCACCACATTCATTCAGGATCGCGCCCAGGGCGGTTTGTTGATTGAATTCGCGTGCCAACATGCCATCAATCGCATTCAACGCCATGCGTAGCAAGAGAAATAGCGGCAGCAGTAGCCACGGCAGGCGCGCCAACATGCCAGGAGCGTTTGCGCCGGGCCAATACGCCAGAGCCAGACCAAATATAATCGATGTCACCAAAGCCAACATCGTCACAAAATTGGCCGAAATTCCCCTGCGATGTAAGCTACCCAGTAAAGGGCGCAGTAATTGTTGGAATCGTGGTTTAAGCTGGTACAAAGTGGGCATGGTGGGCATGGTGAACTTCGTGATAAAAATGATGGCAAGATGACCGGGCATCAACGCAAACTTGTCGCGCTAGCCCGGCCATCTTAATTGAACGGTTGTTTGTGCGCCAAGGAAACGCCATAGTACTCATCGGCGCAACCTTGGGTATCGAATTATGTGGGGTACAAACTCATTTTACAAACTCACCCAGGCCCCCTTGGATAAAATCGGCCCGCTCGGCCCATTGGGATTGCGCGAACCGCCTTTGGGCTCCAGGGAAATGGCCAGCAAGGGAATCGATTCCGGACTCACATTGTCCGGCAATGGCATCACCAACTGACCATTGGCCGCTCGCTCCAACGCCAACACCCCCATCGATACCGGATTACCTTTCTTGGGCACCGCCCACAATTGCAAGCTTTGTTCAGCCGTCAGGTTTTGGCCGCCAATCAATTTCACCATTAATTGCCGCCGGGTAGCATCGGCCGTCACCACCGCCACCGTTTGCGCCTGATCATTACTGAGCGTTGCCACATATGAAGTCACAGGCGACACCACGTTGCCAGGTTTTTGCAATACCAATGCCAACATCAACGCCGCCGCCACGGTGCTCGCCATTCCCCAATTACGCCAGAACGACACACTATCCAGCATTTTTTGCCATACCGATTTCTCCTTGGCATGCTCATTGGCATACCAACCCAGTTGCTGCTCAATCTTGTTCCACACAGCAGGTGGCACAGGTGCAGGTGGCGCAAACTGGGCCAAAGGTTGAATTCGATCCTGCCATTCTGCCACGCTACGCCGGATCACCGCGTGTTGACTCATCCAGATTTCAAATCGCCGCCGCGCCCCGCCTTTTAGCGTACCAAGCACATATTCAGCGGCCAAGCGTTCTATCAATTCTGGCTTATGGGCAATTTTCATACGCCCTCCATTTTAGTCAGACACCCGCGCAGACGTTCCAGGCCGCGCCGTATCCAGGTTTTAATCGATCCCATCGGTTGCTTTAATTGCGCCGCTATTTCACTATGCGATTGGTCATGATAATACGCCAGGGCAATCGCTTGCCGATGCAAGCCTTGTAATTGACTGAAGCAATGGGCCAATGCATGGGCATCCTGCGTCATTTGCAGCACATCGCCGGGGCCGGCATCGCTGCTGGCCAGGGTTTCCAATACGCTACCCATGCCGCCATCCTCATAACTTTCGGCGTCAATTTCTATGGTATTACCCTCCTGTCGCATTTTTCGCAAATAATCAAATGCTTTATTGCGCACAATGGTCGTCATCCACGTCATGGGCAAAGCCAGGCCTGCCTGGTAGCTCGATGCACTATTCCAAATACTGACATAGCTTTCTTGCAACACCTCTTCCGCCCATTCGCGTTTGATCAATATACGTAAGGCAAAGCCAAACAGTTTCGTCGAACTGCCATCATACAGCGCCCGAAAGGCCGTTTTGTCTTGCCGCGCCACCCCCGCCAGCCAGGTTGCCAGCTGATTTTGCTCTAATTGAGGAATTTTTAAATTTTTTTCTGACATTTTGAATCCGTTTTGAATAAGCCTGCGTATCAATGAATGTGGGTGCTGATTTCAAATGCAAATTTTTTCTGGAAGCCGCCCAGCAGTTGACTGGATCAGAGTTGAATGGAGCAGAGTGTAGCGCAATCTATTCGATAAAACAATTAAATGCGCTTTTTTATGTATTTATGTGCTTTACAAAATTATTGGTTAACAACGGAAATTTCTTTTATATATTCACCATCTCGGAGAAAAACAATGTCTAAAAAGTTTAACAAAGCCATCGCTTCCACACGTTTCGTTCGTTTAAGCGCCATCGCCCTTGCCGTTTCTACCTTGGCAGCACTGGTACCGACTCAAGCATCCAGCCACCGCGAAGCACCCTTTATTGCACGCATGCCCAAAGTGGACGGTGCCGATTTTTATATGTTTAAAAGTTATGAAGCTGGACGTAGTGCATTTACGACAGTGATCGCCAACTATGTGCCATTGCAAGACGCCTACGGCGGCCCGAACTATTTTGCGATGGATCAAGATGCTTTGTATGAAATCCATTTCGATAACAATGGTGACGGTAAAGAAGATCTGACTTTCCAATTCCGCTTCAAAAACACCAGCGCCGACAATACCTTTACCGTTGGCGGCAAAAAAGTATCGATTCCTCTGATCATTAATAGTGGTGCCATCGACAAACCCAACCCGGCTGGCTTGAATGTACGTGAAACCTATGGCATCACCGTGGTCCGCGGCGACCGCCGCACTGGCACACGTAGTGCCGTTACCAATGCCAATGGCGGTAGCGCGGTGTTTGACAAACCGGTCGATAACATTGGCACCAAATCCATCCCGAAATATAAAGAGTATGCCGACCAGCACATTTATTCGGTCACTATTCCCGGTTGCGCCACGCCCGGCAAAGTGTTTGTGGGGCAGCGCAAAGAGTCCTTTGCCGTGAACCTGGGCCAAACCTTCGACTTGATCAACATCAAAGCACCAGCAACCGCGTTTAGCCCGACCGCCGAGCGTGACGAAAAAGATTCACTGGCTGATAAAAACATCACCTCGATTGAAATGGAAGTGCCGACCGCATGTTTGACAACTGGCACAGAAACCGTGATTGGTGGTTGGACCACCGCCAGCGTGCGCCAGGCCCGTTTGATCAACCCAACGCCAAAAAGCGGTAGCGCATCCAAAGAAGGCGGCGCATGGACCCAGGTTTCGCGTTTGGGCATGCCTTTGGTGAATGAAGTGGTGATTGGTTTGAAAGATAAAGACCAGTTTAACCACAGCAAACCCACTGGCGACGGTCAATTTATCGACTACGTGACCAATCCAACCTTCCCATTCCTGGTGGAAGCCTTGTTTTCCAGTGCTGGCGTGAAAGCACCGACCAATTTCCCACGCAATGACTTAATCGCTGCATTTTTAACCGGCATTACCGGCGTCAACAAACCGGCCAACGTGGTTGCCTCAGAAATGTTGCGTTTGAATACTGCAACGCCCGCAACCGCCATTGGCGCGCAAAAACGTCTGGGCGTGATCGGTGGCGACAATGCTGGCTTCCCGAATGGCCGTCGTCCTGGCGATGACGTGGTTGATATCGTGTTACGCGTTGCAATGGGCCGTTTGTGTACACTCAATATTGCTTGTGCCCCTGCCGATGCACCTGCCGGAACGATTGATTTTACTGATGGCGCTTTCCTCGACGAAACCTCGTTCGATGCAAGCTTCCCTTACCTTAAAACACCGTTGGCTGGCAATCTTGCCAAATAATCCAAGGTCAATGTTTAAATAAAGGAACATCATGAAAAAATCGTTTATTTGCCTGGCACTTGGCCTCGCGTATTGCGCAGTATTAACTGGCTGTGGTGGTGATAGTAGCCCTTCAATCATCATGCCAACGCCTACGCCAACGCCATCGCCCACACCAACCCCGGTTGCCACGCTGGAGCAAAGAGTGGATACCGCAGTG
This sequence comes from Janthinobacterium lividum, assembly GCA_945864765.1. Lineage (GTDB taxonomy): Bacteria > Pseudomonadota > Gammaproteobacteria > Burkholderiales > Burkholderiaceae_D > CAMBDR01. The sequence goes on from CAMBDR010000002.1 coordinate 26,417, forward strand.
GCACAGAGCGAATCGGCTGCTGAAGTGGTTGAACCCGAATCGATTGACGCCGCAACCGTCGCCGAACCGGACAATACTGAGCCTAAATCGTTGTAAGCCTGTGCTGCGGGGCCATGTTGCTGTGATGGCCCCGCACAAAATTGAAACCATCATACAATGCGCAAGCTGGTAGGCGGCATTCACTTTAAGGTGAGGAATTCAAACGACGCTTTCCGCAGGCCAATCCGCCCTTGACCAAAGAATCATAGCGTACTCAATATCAAAAAAGTGCGCTCACGAATCGCCGAACCCGGATAAAGCCAGCGTTTCAATGTAAAATTCGATGATTGCCCTCATCCCATTCACCGTTCATTATTCACCATGCATCTTACGCGCCTCGTCCTTGATAATTTTCGCTGCTATGATCGGCTGGCCATGACGTTTGAACCGGACATCACCGTCATCGTCGGCGGCAATGGTTCGGGCAAAACCAGCATTTTGGATGGAATTGCACAATTGTTTGGCCCCTTCCTGCAAAAATTACCCAATGTAACCGGACTTGGCACCAGCCGCGCCGATTTACGCTTGACCAGCAATGACAAATTAGCGCCGGCGTTGCGGATTTGGGGCCAGATCAATATTCAAACCGAATATGATGCACTGCCCTACGAATACGAGCCAGGTTCAATCATTGCCGTATCACGCAATGTTTTTCGCGACAAGTCGGCCAAGACCAAAACGGAATTTCGAAGCAAATGGTTCGCCCCTGGCGCTTTAGGCACGACTCAAATTAGCACATTAGCAACGACATTGATTGATGCTGAAAACAACGATTTGCCCTACCTGCTACCATTAACCGTGTATTACGGCACCAGCCGCGCCGTATTTGACACACCCATGCGCAGGCGCAATTTCCGCACTGAATTTGCCCGCTTCGACAGTTTGAATGGTGCATTGAATCCCAACGCCAATTTTAAACGCGTGTTTGAATGGTTTCATTGCAAGGAAAATGAAGAAGCCCGCGAGCAAAAACGGCAGCGATCATTTGACTTCCAAGACCCGGAGTTGGCCGTGGTGCGGCGCGCCCTGAAGGACTTCTTCCCGCAATATGCCAACCCGCGCACTGAATTGAAGCCATTACGCTTTGTGGTCGATCAAGTGCAAAACGATGGT
>CAMBDR010000003.1 GCA_945864765.1 Janthinobacterium lividum
GTGATTGCGCCTTGCTCGGCCGATTTTCTATTCAAATTGGCGCATGGGGTGGCCGATGACTTGCTCTCCACCCTGTGTTTGGCGCGCCCACTCACGCTACCGCTGCTGGTGGCCCCGGCCATGAATGTGGAGATGTGGCAAAACCGTGCCACTGGCCGCAATGTGCAGCAATTGCGCGACGATGGCGTGCAAATTCTCGGCCCGGCCAGTGGTGTGCAGGCTTGTGGCGAAACCGGGATGGGGCGCATGCTGGAAGCGGCGCAATTACTGGCAGAAATTCACGCCGCCTTCCAGCCCAAAATATTATCCGGCAAACGCGTCCTGATTACCGCCGGCCCCACCTATGAAGCCATTGACCCGGTACGTGGCATTACCAATCTGTCCTCCGGCAAAATGGGTTATGCCATCGCGCTGGCAGCGTATCAGGCCGGTGCCGAGGTATTGATGGTCTCTGGCCCCACGGCATTGCAAGTGCCGTATGGGGTACAGTGCATCGCGGTGCAAAGCGCGCAACAAATGTATGATGCGGTGCATGCCCATGTCAAAGGGCAGGATTTATTTGTCGCCGTGGCGGCGGTGGCGGATTGGCGAGTTACGAATGTAAGCGCGCAAAAGCTAAAGAAAGATGCCGATGGCCGCACCCCTCATCTGGAATTTAGCGCCAACCCGGATATTCTGGCCAGCGTGGCGGCACGCCCACAGCCCCCGTATTGCGTGGGCTTTGCCGCCGAATCAGAAAATTTATTGCAACACGGCGCTGAAAAGCGCGTCCGCAAAGGGGTGCCCTTATTGGTTGGCAACATCGGCCATCAAACCTTTGGCAAGGATAAAAACGCTTTGGTTTTATTCGATGAGCAAGGCCATACGGTCATCCCGGAGGCCGATAAACTGGAACTGGCCCATCACTTGGTGGCACAATTTGCTACCCGTCTCGCTACCTGGACTCCATCATGAAGACTATTTCTGTCAAAATTCTCGACGCGCGCATGCGCGACTGTCTGCCCGCCTATGCCACCGCTGGCAGCGCGGGCCTTGATTTGCGCGCCTGTATCGATGCCCCGCTCACCTTGGCGGCCGGGCAAACGGTGTTGATACCGACTGGTTTGGCAATCCATATTGCCGACCCCGGCTATGCCGCCATGATTTTGCCACGCAGCGGCATGGGCCATAAACATGGGATCGTGCTCGGTAATTTGGTCGGCTTGATCGATTCGGACTATCAAGGCCAGTTGATGATCTCTACCTGGAACCGGGGCCAGACTGATTTTACCCTGCAACCCATGGATAGGCTGGCGCAATTGGTGGTCGTACCAGTGTTGCAAGTGGGCTTCGAGGTGGTCGATGATTTCGATCAAAGTAGCCGTGGCGCGGGCGGTTTTGGCAGTACGGGGCAGCAATGAGCACGCGGCGTTGGTTCCGGACAGGCCTGGCAACATCGGCTGGCGCGCTACTGTTGTTGAGTGCCTGCAGCAGCCCCCCGCCCCCCGCACCCAGGGTTGAGCCTGCCCCGACCACCCCGGAACCGGTGGTCACGCTCACTGCACCGCCGCTGGAAGACCCGCAAGTGGAAGCCTTGCGCACCCTGGCTTCGATGCAGGAACGACTCGATCATGTGGCGGCACCACTGCTGCTGACCAATCCTGACCTATGCAAAAACCAGGCGCGCAATTTACTCGGCTTCAATGCCAAAACCCAATATTCGTATTCCTCCGAGTTTGTTCGCGCAGCCCAAGTTTTATTCAATTTAACTGAGCGTTTGCAAATTACGGGCGTACTCACGGGTAGCGGTGCCGCACGCGCCGGGCTGCGCCGGGGAGACATCCTGATTGCCGCAGAAGGCAAGACTTTACCCACCGGACAAAACGCAGAACGTGCGGCTGGCGCGATTCTCGCGCCCTTGGCCAGCACCCGCGCCAATATGAAATTAACCATCCAACGCGATGGCAAGCAGCAGGAAATCACCGTTCCCTTAACCCGTGCCTGTGCTTTCAGGGTCGATCTAGGCAATGCCGATAATGTGAATAGTTATGCCGATGGCCAGCGCGCCATGATTACGCGCGGCATGCTCAATTTCACCAAATCCAATAATGAGCTGGCTTACCTGATTGCCAAAGAAATGGCGCACAATATCCTGGGCCACGCCGCCAAACAGCGCGCCAACAGTATTGTGGCGCAACAAATCGATAATTTGCTCAGCGTTCACCCGGATTTGAGCATGTTGATTGGCAGTGCCGGGATTAAACCCACACCAACCGAGCTTGACCTTGCGGCAGACAATCTTTCGGTGTATTTGCTGGCCCGTGCTGGTTATTCGCTCGATCAATTACCCGCTTTTTGGCAACGTCTGGCCGGCCAATATCCGGCTTCCGTACTCAATGCCCATACGGCAATTCACCCTGGGCATACGGCACGCATTACGGCATTAGAGAAATCGGTGAAGGAAGTCAAGGCCAAACAAAAGGCACGGCAGCCGCTGATACCTTAATAAACTGGCATTTAGCCCGGCAAGCCAAAGAATTTCTTAATCCGACGCAACAAATTGGCCTGACTGACATTTTGCCCGTTGCCGCTAAAGCCTTGTTCGGCCGCCGCCAAATCGCTGTCGCGCTCGCTCATGATTTTTGCCAACACATCGGCCAAAGCGGGTCGCTCGCGCAAAATCGCTTCAAATGCCAATTTATCGATGCGATAACATTCCAAATTGCTATTGGCGGTGATAGTACTGCGGCAAGCTTCGCCTGTCATCATGCCCATTTCGCCAAAAACCTCACCCGCCCCCAGCCGCGCCACAAACTGCCGCTTGCGGCCAATCACCTCATACCACACCTCAACTTCACCCGTTACCAACAAATAAAGCCAATGCGCCATGGTGCCTTGGCGGGTAATCACTTCGCCCTTGGTAAACGGCGTTACCGTCAGGCCTGTGGCAATCTGGCGCAATTCATCCTCATGAAAGCCTTCGAAGAGTTTCACTACAGATAACATTTGCATACGATGCGCAATTTCTTGTTCCTGTTTCATCGCAACGCTTTCACTGTTATCGCTTTGCATGCGTGCATTCAGATTGGGTTTGCCCAATGCGATATTATGTCGCCGCAAAGCCGTGAAAATATGTTTGCGCATCAGCGAATCGGTCAGCAGATCGCTCTGAGGATGGGTTAGCCAATAGCGCACCGAATAAAAGGTCAAACCATCCCGGTAATCGGTCAAAATACAGTGCGGTAGCGGTTTGGCTGCCACATTATCGATGACAGCACCACAAATGGCCCCCTCCACCGCCGCCACTACTTGTGATGGTGCCACCGTGTTACTGGTACTAAAGGAGACGGCGCGGCGCGAATTGCGATGCCGGGCGCTGCTAAACACCACCACGGTCGAGCGTACCAGCTCACTATTGGGCACTACCACTTTTTCACCATCGTTGGTTAGCAGGGCGGTGTGCCGCCAATGAATTTCAATCACCTGGCCGCGATAGCTTCCCAGCATCACCCAATCGCCAATTTCAAAGGAATTATCCAGTTGTAAAGCCAAGCCACCCAACACATTGCCCAGGGTTTCTTTCATGGCGAAGGCTAAAATGGCGGTCATGACGGCCGAGGTGGTGAGCAAACCACTCAAGTCCAAGCCAATAAAGCGCAGGCGAATTAATCCCCACACCAAACACGCCAGAATAAACAACAGGTCTTCGAGAATGCGCGGCCAAGGCATGCGCAAGGCAGGTAGCAAAATCCGAAAAACACTGATGACAACAATGCGCAGCAGCAATACGCCCCAACCCAATATCACCAGCTCATCCAGTATATTCTTGGCCAAGCCGAGCGGAATCGGTGCTGCCACCCGTCCGATCAACATCAACAGCAAACCCAGACCGACCATACTCAAGTGCATCCGCATTAATTGCCGCCCTTCGGGCAGCAAACGGGTTGCGAGTACTTGCAACAAGCAAGCCACGGCAATTAATCCGATTAAACCAAGGGGCAAGTGATCAAACTGGGTCATAAGCATGATGCGCAATCGTGGGGGATCAAAACAACCACCATGGTCTGTCCTGCCCGACCACTCATGCCTAGTGTGCCACAGGAATGCAGGCGAAAACACAAATCAGACTTAACGACAGGACAAATCCTTTTGTCTGTCCATTTCAACTCATTTCAACTGTGATCGGTGCATTCTCCAAAGCTCGCATCCGGGCCATGATGGGCGGCACTTCGTCGGGCGAAACCAGGACATCGAGTAGCGTGGGTGCGCGTTGCGTACACATCGCCGCAATATCCAACTGTTGTAAATCCTGCGCGGAGCGAATGGTAAATGCCGCCGCGCCCAATGCGCGTGCCAGTGCGGCAAAATCGACGACGGGCAAATCGCAACCAATTTGCTCGACATGGCGCAAACGCTGGGCATGTTTCACCATACCCAAGGCATGGTCGTTGAGCACGATAAAAATAATCGTCAGCTTTTCTGCCACCGCCACCGTTAGCTCCTGACCACTCATCAACATGCTGCCATCACCGGTAATACATACCACAGGCACTTTTGGATCACCCACCGAGGTTCCCACGCAAGCACCAATCGCCCACCCCATTGGTGCAAAATTATTGGTTAAGCGCAACCAACCCGCGTCAGTTTTGCGCCGCCCGTTGTTGCCAACCCGGGTATTACTCAAACGGCGCTCGCGCAAGCGTCGATCTGCCGGGAAAAGACAATGAATCGCCCAGGCCACACTATTGCCCGCATCGGCCAAAAATCGGGTTGCGGGTGGAAATAATTGGCCTAATTCATGCATTAAACGCTGTGGCAAAATCGGTACGGCATCGCTTTCATATTTACGTGGGCCGGCATGTGCTATGTCCAGCTCACCCATTGGATCGATCAGCGGTTCAGCAATCGGCTGGTAATCACAGATTAATTCAATCAGGCGCATAAAAACGGACATGATGCGCCCGCGTATGTGTAAGCGTGCCATGGGCGTGCGCGCCAAATGGTCTTCTGATTCTTCGATATGCACCATGCGCTCATTGAGCAGGCTATTATTCCAGCCATCGCTATCCCATTCCCCCATGCCGGTTCCGATGGCGATGATTAAATCGACCCGCGCATCCCGTACCACCGTATGTGCCAAATGGTGCCCGGCAAAACCAAACACCCCGCGATATTGCGGATGATAAGGACTCACCAGGCCCTTGCCATCGGGGGTAGTAACAAAGCGCGCCCCGGTCAGCGCCACAAAGTGTAAAATCGGGCCAATCGCTTCGCCAGAAGCACCGCCAATCAACAACACGATATGCCTTGAATTCAAAAGAATGCTGGCCAATTCACGTACGGCATACTCATCAACAATGGTGGGCGGCACCAGCAAAGAATGCAAATCGTAGGACGGTGCGTTTTTACCGCTGGGTGCCGCCAACACATCGAAGGGAAAACTCAAGTGTACTGGCCCACGCGGCGTGCGCATCGCCAGTTGCAGGGCAGAAACCAGCTTCGGCTCCAGTTGCGCGGGGTGAGAAACCAAGGAATTAAATCGGGTACAGGCTTGAAACATGGTGAGAATATTTACCCCGGTACAACCGGACTCCTGCAAAGGATGCCTGCCAAAGGTCGGCAAGGCTGGTTGGCCCGTAATCACCAGCAATGGAATGTTGTTATCAAACGCGCTGGCAACGCCCGTGAGTAAATTGGTTGCGCCCGGCCCCGAAGTGGCGCAGCACACGCCAATTTTCCGCGATTCACGGGAATAGCCATCGGCCATATACGCGGCCCCGGTTTCATGCCGCGCCAAAACCAGACGCAGCCCACCACGCCGACTGCTGCGTGCCATCGCATCAAACAAAGGCTCAATGGCCCCACCGGGGATACCAAAAATGACTTCAATCCCTAATTGTTCGAGGTAAGCTATCAATAAATCAGCCACATTCAGCGGCGACTGATCACCAAACACCATGGGAGAAACAGCACCCGAGAGCACATGCGGTGGCAATATATCCATTTTCAACACTCCAGAAAACTGCGCCAATATGAATGACGAAACATCGTACCCGCGACTTTTTAGGCGGCATGCATAAACCTGGCGCTTGCTTGGAGCGGCGCATCAAAAACCAAGTACGACATAAAAATCATCAAGTAGTATTATTTATACTGATTGATTGTGACAAAATTATTAATGCCATCGCACTAATTCTACCGCAACAACCAGACGTATTTACCTTTATCAGTACAACCAAACCTGAAGACGCCAATTAAATATTCATCTGTATCATGAAAAAGCGCACCAACACTGTTGCAAGCACGCCGCAACAGCAGCACAAATTGGTACAATCACCACCCCAATCCGATTTTTCCCTGAACCTGATGAATTTACTCCGTTTTCTACGTTCCGCTCCCGTCAGCTCCGGCTTTGCTGGTATCTGCATCGGCATTTACTTGATCATGGTCGCGACCGGTGCGCATTTTGCTGATCCGCATAGCCGCGCGATGATTGAATGGGGTGGTAATTATCGTGCATTAACAATTAACCATCAATCATGGCGCTTGTTCACCTCGATTTTTTTACACGGCAGTTGGCTGCATATCACCTTGAACAGTATTGCGATTTTTGATATTTGCTATTTGCTGGAACAGCGTATCGGCACCATCCGCTTGATGATTGTGCTACTGATTTCGGGTTTAAGCGCGGCCCTGTGTAGCCTGATCTGGGGGCCTTTACTGGTTGGTTTCGGTGCTTCCGGCGCGCTCATGGGCGCAGCTGGCGCTTTGCTGGTATGGTTGACTCTGACCGAATCCATTTCCGCCAACCCAATGCCTTTTGTATTCCTCGTCATCGGTATCGCCATGCCCTTTGGTTTGGGCTTGTTCTGGCACAAACTGGACAATACCGCCCACATGGCAGGCTTACTGGTCGGGATTGTATTGGGCCTTATTTTGTACGCGTGTCATCATTTGAGCGCCAACCGGCAATTACTGGCACAAAGCGCTTTGCTACTGTTTAGTTTGCTTTTGATCGGCGCAGTATTACGAAAGCAAAACCGCGATGAATACCGTTTCCTGGCCAACTTACCCGCTATCGACACAATTTTGCAACAGTATGCCAATCCTCGCGCCTTGTTGCAGCAAGCCCGGCCAGACTGGCAAAACGCACTTCAAGGTTGGCAGCGCTGTTTAAGCATTGTGCAAGAATGGCCGCAATTGCGCTTAAACAAACGTCAAGAATTACTCGCACTGCAAATTACCAATGTTTGCAAAGTACAACAACAACTCTACCTCATGTTGGCTCAATCCACGGCCCCGCCCCAGCAAACACTGGCCCATCCGCAATTTATCCAGTACCAGATTCAAGCCAATAATCTCTACCAAAACTTAATTCCGGGCTTGAGCCGGGAATTGGAAGTGGAATTTTCCATTCTTTCACAAATTGGGCCAGTGATGAAGAAAGGCACTGTTAAACTACCCAAACCCTGATTGATGCCCAATAAGAATTGTTTGTCTCTATAGATAAATAGATGATTGTGGTTTATCATCAAACTCAAACCACTCCTCAACGATTGTAGCGCTATTGCCAATGACGTCCGCTCAACCTCATCCACTCGCCTCCAACCTGGCTGCGGCGCTCAACTTGATTGAGCAGCCAGCTTGCGCGTGCGATATGAACGGCTTGATTTTGGCTTGCAATAGCGCGCTGTGTCGCATGCTGGGGCAAGCCGAATTATCCGGAACAAGCCTGTTGCCATTTTTTAGCAGCGCTTGGCGTGCCAACGCAGCCGACCAATTACGGCGCTCGCCCAAGGCCAGCGGCGTGCTGCCGCCGTGGCAAAGCACCTTAATTCAGGGTTCGGACGAAATTACCGTACAAATCAGCTTAAAAGCGATCCCCGAAATGGGTGCCACCACCTTGGTGTTTAACGACATTTCGGCCTATCACCAGGATGAAATTGCCTTGCGCCAAACCCTGTTGGAACAACAAGCCATTTTGGAGAACGCCGCCGTAGGGATTTTATTTTCCAAACTCGGCATGATTCAGGAATGCAATATCCGTTTGGCGCAAATGCTGGGCTATAGCCGCACCCAATTGATTGGGCAAGACAGCATGCTGTTGTTCCCTGGTGCCCCCGCTTGCCAACAGTTGCGCGATGCCTCCGCCCCCCTGCTCAAAGCAGGCCACGCCTACCGCACCGAACTCGAATTTAAACACAGTAGTGGCAAGCTGTTTTGGTGCCGTGTCTACGGCAAAGCGGTAGACCCCTGGCATACCGACGACGGCACCATTTGGATTATTGAAGATATTACCGAAGCGCGTCAGGCACAAGAGTTGTTAAACCACACGCTAATGGAAGTGGAAGCCATTATGACCAATTCCTCGGTTGGCATCTCTTTCACCAAAAACCGCTGCATTACGCGCTATAACCGCCGCTTTGGCGAAATGTTCGGTTTTGTGGGTGATGACGGAATGGGTTTGCCCGGGGTGACAATTTACCCCTCGCAACAAGCGTATGAAGAGCTCGGACGACAAGCTGGCCCACTGCTCTCCTCGGGTGCCCCATTTCAAACCGAAACCTTATTGCAACGGCGCGATAAATCCACCCTGTGGGCGCAATTAATTGGCTATGTGGTCAATCCGCAAGACCCATCGCAAGGCACGATTTGGCTGGTTGAAGACCGCACCGAACATAAACGCGCGGAACAAGACTTACGTGACGCCTTACTTGAAAACCAGGCAATTTTGGAAAGCGCCGTGATTGGCATTTCCGTCGTGGAACGCGGCAGCAATTTGCGCTGCAATCGTAAAATGGAAGAATTATTTGGCTATGCCATTGGCGAGATTGAAGGCGTTTCAGTCAGAAGTTTTTATCCCGACCAGGCCGCATGGGAAGCCGCACAAATCGCCACCAGCCATGATTTCAGCGCCGGACTGGTTCATTCCAGCGAGCAATACCTGCTACGTAAAGATGGACAGCCATTTTGGGCACGCTTAACTGGCCGCCCTTTCGACTTGGCCCAACCCAAGGGCCGTTCAGTCTGGCTGGTCGATGACATTACGGTCAGCCGCGAAGCAGCCCAGGCGATTTTACGCGCCCGTGACGACCTCGAAATACGGGTTCAGGCGCGCACCGCCGAATTGGCGGGTGCCAACAATAAACTGAAAGAAGAAGTGGAAGAGCGGCGTCAGGTTGAAGCGCGAATTCATCACATGGCGTATCACGATAGCTTGACGGGCTTACCGAATCGCTCCCTGTTAACTGAACGCCTGGAGCAAGGGGTATTGATCGCACAAAAAGAGGAACACTTGCTGGCGGTGATGTTTATCGATTTGGATCGTTTCAAAACCATTAACGATTCGCTTGGCCATATGATAGGCGACATCTTGCTGCAAGAAGTGAGTGTGCGCTTAAGCCATGCGGTGGAAGCCAAAGACACGGTTTCCCGCTTGGGCGGCGATGAGTTTGTGGTGCTGGTGCCGAATTTAACCGACGACCAGCAAGCGGCCTTGATGGCGCAAAAAATTATCGATGCCCTGGCCGAGCCGTTTTGGATTGAGCAGCGGCAATTGCATATCACACCATCGATTGGCATTTGTATCTGCCCCCACGATGGCATGGATGTGGAAAGCCTGATGCGGCATGCCGACACGGCGATGTATCAGGCCAAAGCGCAGGGGCGCAATACCTACCAATTTTTTACTGCGCAAATGAATTTGACCGCATCGCGCCAGTTTGAAATTGATAATGCCTTGCGCGGCTCGCTGGCGCGTGACGAATTTGTATTGTTCTACCAACCTGTCATCAATTTGGCGGATCGGCAGATGGTGGGGATGGAAGTTTTATTGCGTTGGCAACGGCCCGGGATTGGCTTGATTGGGCCAGATCAATTTATCCCGACCATCGAAGAAAATGGCTTGATCGTCCCGATCGGGGAATGGGTGGTACGCAAAGCTTGTCAGCAAAGCGTCGCCTGGCAACAGCAAGGCTTACCTGCCATGCCCTTGGCCATTAATCTCTCGCCGCGCCAATTTCTGCACGGCAACCTGATCAACTCCATCGCCACCATCTTGCGCGAAACCGAGATGCCGCCGCATTTGCTGGAATTCGAAATTACCGAAACCGCCTTGATGCAGCATGGCGAGCACCCACTTGAAATTTTGCGCCAAATCAATCAAATGGGAATACGCTTGTCGATCGATGATTTTGGCACCGGTTATTCCAGTTTGGCGTATTTAAAGCGGTTCCCGGTCAAGAAACTCAAAATTGATCGCACATTTATTAAAGATTTGGAACACCAGAGCGACGACCGGGCGATTGTGGCAGCGGTGATTGCACTTTCCAACAGCTTGCAGTTGCAAGTGGTGGCCGAAGGGGTGGAAACCGAAGAGCAATATCAGTTATTGCGCGAAAGCGGCGCGCAGTTTGCCCAGGGTTTTTTATTTTCGCGCCCACTGCCAGCCGACATGGCCGAACAACTTTTAATCCAGCTCCAGCAAATCCAGGCCGATAGCGTTTAGTCAATTAAGCAAGAAATCATCCTGCAAGCATCTACTCCGGCACTTGGTTTGGCCCCTGGTTTGGCCCCTGGTTTGGCCCCTGGTTTGGCCCATCCCCCAGCCTAAAACCACTATTTGCGCGCTCCAGCTCCAGCAGCACGGCGGCCTGGTCCGCACCCGGCAACCATTGCCGCAGCGCCAGAAACTGCGCCGTCACTTCTTGCGCCAGGGGCAAATTCAAGCCTGCCTGCTGTGCCGCCAGCATAATATTTTCCATATCCTTGGCTTGCGTCTTAATCTGTCCGCCCGGCATAAAGTTGCGCTCCAACATACGCTGCCCATGCACTTCCAAAATCCGGCTCTCGGCAAAACCACCGCGTAAAGCCGCCCGCACTGCCGCCGGATCAGCGCCACCCGCTTTGGCCAACAACAGGGCTTCGGCCACAACTTGCAAAGTCGCTCCCACAATTAATTGATTGCATAACTTGGCCAATTGTCCGCAGCCGACCGGGCCAACATGGGTGAGCCGACCCAATACCGTCAGCAATGATTGAACCCGCGCATAATCATGCTCACTTGCGCCAGCCATAATCGCCAGACTACCCGCTTGCGCCCCGACCACGCCACCGGATACGGGCGCGTCAACAAAGCCGACAGCCGAGGCCGCCAACTGCGCAGCAAAAGCCACTGCTTGATCTTGCCGGGTTGAACTCATGTCGATCCAACATGCGCCAGCGCGCAAATGGGCTTGCGCCGCATTCATCACGTCCGCCACGACTGCGCCATCGGCCAACATGGAAATGATGATATCTGCCTCGCGCACCGCCTGCGCCACGCTGCTGGTCACGCCCGCACCCTGCGCTGCCAAGTCGCGCAACTTGTCCGGGCTGCGATTGAAGCACAGGGTTGGATAACCTGCCCCAAGCAAACGCCGCGCCATGGGCAAGCCCATTAAGCCTATGCCTAAAAATGCTACTTTGATTGATGTCGCCACATCCCACTCCTTGATCACGGTTAGCTTGCCGAAAATGTTTGAATCAGCGCCCTGGGTCGCTATAATGTCAAGCACACCCTCTGATTTAATTGCCATGGAATCTATTATGCCCTCAACTTCGTCCTTCAACGCACCAGGTCAAGCGCTGCACGCCCGCCATCCCGGCAAATTACTAACGCTGGCCCTGATGCTGTCGGCCTTGTCCCCATTATGTCATGCCATCGATTCGGCTTCGCTCGAACTCGGTGGTGGTGCAAAAACCCAACTGTTACGCGTGGCTTTGCAATCGAACTGGCAAGCCAAATGGTTTGAATCCAATGGCAGCGCCTTGAGTGGCTATTGGGATGCCGATATCGCCAGCTTGCGCGGCAATCAACACCGCAACGTCAAAGGCGCGCACCAAAGCGTTACCGATATCGGCTTTACCCCGGTGTTTCGCTGGCAGCAAAACTCGAAACAAGGCTTTTATGCCGAAGGCGGGATTGGTGTCCACTTTCTGTCCGGCTTGTGGGATAACGATGGCAACCAACTTTCAACCCACTTCCAGTTTGGCGACCATGTTGGCGTCGGCTATGTATTTGCCAATAAGCTCGATCTGGGCCTGAAGCTACAGCACTTTTCCAATGGTGGCTACAAAAAACCCAATACCGGGATTAATTACGTGGTTGTTAAAGCAGGTTTTGCCTTTTAAAAAGCAATCAAGTCCATCCGGCATCGACCACAAATTCTTGCGCGGTAATCATGCGACTGGCAGCGGAAGCTAAAAACAGCACCATCTGTGCGATATCGCTGCCAAGCAAGCGCCCCGGCAAACACTGGTTTTCTGCCATCGCACGCTCACCCTCGGCATCGACCCACAAGGCCAACTGACGCTCGGTCATGACCCAACCCGGCACCACGGTATTCACCCGAATACCGTGGTGCCCAAATTCACGTGCAAGCGAGCGCGTCAAGCCATTCATGGCCGATTTACAAGTCGCGTAGACAGGGAAGTTTTTACCCTTGATCATCCAGGAAGTCGAACCCAAATTAATAATCGCCCCGCCGCCCAACTCAGCCATAGCTGGTGCCAGAGATTGCGCCGCAAAAAAACTGGGGCGAAGATTAATATTGACGCGATCATCCCAATATTCCGGAGTAATATCCTGCCAATGATGGCGCTCGTCATTGGCGACGTTATTCACCAGGGTATGGAAGGGGCCACAACGGCTGGCCAAATCCTGGCAAGCTGCGCGCAAGGCGTTAATATCACGCACATCCACCATGGCAGTTTCCAGGCCCGGCAAACTGGCACTCATCTTGACCAGCAGAGCGGGATCATAATCAATGATGGCCACGCGCGCGCCCTGCGCCATGAAAGCACGTGCGATATCGGCCCCAATGCCCGAACCACCTCCTGTGATTAACACCGACTGCTTTGCCAGATCGGGATAAATTGCCACGTCCATGACTACCGCCTCCATATGCCTCCAGAACTTTTTTCCGTTAAATGCCATTGACCATGGTTTCTTAAAACAACTTATTGATGATTGTTTGCAGCTGATGATATCAATACTTGGAGCCATACACGGCAACAAATATTCATTATCCGCGAGCACTTGCTGCAAAGTTCGGCATATTCCAGTATACTGCTTGCCCTATGCCATCATCTATCCTATTTATCCTCGCCTCCTTGATCTGGGGCTCCACCTTTTGGGCCATTACCCTACAACTCGGTATGGTGCCGCCCGCCGTGTCGGTCGCCTATCGTTTTGGCCTGGCTTCGCTCACGCTGTTTATCGTCTGCCTGGTGCGTGGTGACCGTTTGCGCTTGCCTTGGTCTTTGCAGCGTTGGCTGATCTTGCAAGGCTTCGCTTCCTTTGCCGTATCCTATATTTGCACCTATACCGCAGAGCAGTATTTAGTCTCTGCCCTGGTCGCGATCCTGTTTGCATTAATGATCATCTGGAGCCCGATTGCCGAACGACTGCTGTTGGGAACGCCTCTGACCTGGCGCATTTGGTGCGCCGCCTTTTTGGCCATTAGCGGCGTCGTCTTATTATTTTTACCCTCGCTCAGCAGCCATTTAACAAACCTGAAAACACAACATTCAGGGCAATTTTTGCTCGGCTTGGGCTTGGCGCTGACCGCTACCCTGGCCAGTACCGGCGGCAATTTAATTGTGCATCAAATCCGCAAACAATCCGATAATGTCTTACTCACCATGGCGTGGGCCATGGGCTGGGGTACACTGCTGATTAGTCTATGGGCCAGCCTGACCGGACAAAGCTGGGTCGTGCCGACAAGCTGGTCTTATTGGCTCGCACTGTTGTATTTATCATTATTTGGTTCTGTCATCGCTTTTGCATGTTATTTCACTTTAATACATCGAATTAGCACGCAAAAGGCGGTTTACATTGGCGTTATCACACCAATTATTTCCGTGCTTTTATCAATCCAACTTGAACATTATCGCCCAGGCCCCATTGAGTGGTCAGGTATGGCATTATGTCTTGTAGGCATGGCTTGGGCATTAAAAGGGAACGCTCCCAAAGCTGCGGTAGTGACTTCACCCCCCCATCCTGTTTCGATCAACCTGTCCAACCATCTGGAGCCATCATGAAAGAGTTTTCCATTCGCCCAGCCCAAACCAGCGATGTTTCTGCCGTTATGGGCATGATCCGTGAATTGGCGGAGTTTGAAAAATTAAGCCACCTTTGCATCGCCACCGACGAACTGTTGCACGACGCTTTATTTGGCGCGCATCCAATTTGTGAATGTCTGGTTGGCTGGGAAGATGACAAGCAAATTGCCTTTGCCTTGTTCTACCATAATTTTTCCACCTTCCGTGGCAAGCGCGGCCTCCATCTGGAAGACTTATTTGTCAAACCGGATTACCGCAGTACCGGCTACGGCCGCGAAATGCTGGTGGAATTGGCGCGCATCGCCATCGCCCGCGACTGCCCACGCTTTGAATGGGCGGTGTTAAATTGGAATGAAACGGCGATTGATTTTTACGCTGGCTTGGGCGCGGAAGTGCTGCCCGACTGGCGCATTTGCCGGGTCAGCGGTGCGGAACTGGAACATCTGGCACGCTAACCCCCCCCTGTTTTCGGCGGCAGAATTCTGCCGGCTGCCGCCCCGTAGCGTGCGCAATTCCCCTCCCCAGGAGGGGTGCCCGAAGGGCGGGGTGGTTGCCTTGCGCCCCTGATTCACAGCTAGTCGTTGCTCAACCAAACCACCCCGTCCAGCTTCGCTGGCCACCCCTCCAGCGGAGGGGAATCACCCCACCACCCGTAGCGTGCGCAATTCCCCACTCTTTTTAGCACCCACCGACCACACGTAAGCTGGCTTATTGCGTGTTGCTCCAATTGTTAAATACAACAAACTCAAAAAGACACAATTGTTTTTCACAAGTCCTTGAAATTTCAGTGGTTTTTAGATATACTCTCTTTTTTTCCAATTTCGGAAGTATTTAAGGAGTAGGTTATGGCACGTGTATGCCAAGTCACTGGGAAGAAGCCGATGGTCGGCAACAATGTTTCCCATGCCAACAATAAAACCAAGCGTCGTTTTTTGCCGAATCTGCAAAACCGCCGTATTTTTGTTGAATCTGAAAATCGCTGGGTGTCGTTGCGCCTGTCCAATGCCGGTTTGCGTGTAATTGATAAAATCGGCATTGATGCCGTTTTGTCTGATATGCGCGCCCGTGGCGAGAAAATCTAATTAGCAGAATAAAGGAACCATCATGGCGAAAGCAGGCCGCGACAAAATCAAGCTGGAATCGACTGCAGGTACGGGTCATTTCTATACCACCACCAAAAACAAGCGCACGATGCCCACTAAAATGGAAATCATGAAGTTTGATCCTAAAGCACGTAAGCACGTGGCATACAAGGAAACCAAGATCAAGTAAGCGCTTGGTCTTAAATAAAAAAGCCGCATTTGCGGCTTTTTTTATGCTTTTTTATTCCCGCATTTTATTGCACCTCAGGCGGCGGGTAGCTTACCGCCACCACCACCAGTTCTTCTTGCCCATGCGGGGTTCTGAGTAGCACGGCATCCCCCACGCGTGCTTTGATCAAGGCGCGTGCCACCGGCGACACCCACGAAATTTTACCTTGCAGCGGGTCAAATTCATCGACCCCGATGATGGTGATTTGGGTACTCTCGCCAGCTTCATTTTCATAAGTCACGGTCGCGCCGAAAAACACTTGATCGCTACCAAAATGCACGCTCGGATCAACCACTTCAGCCACATCCAGGCGCTTGATCAAAAACCGGATGCGCTTATCGATCTGGCGCAAACGCCGTTTGCCATACAGGTAATCGCCATTTTCAGAACGATCCCCATTCGAAGCAGCCCAGGACACAATGCGCACCACTTCCGGCCGCTCGACATCGATCAACTGCAACAACTCCTCTTTCATGCGCTGCTGGCCTGCGAAAGTGATGTAGTTTTTGGTGCCGACCGGCAAGGCGGGCAAGCCTTCTTCATCGTCTTCGTCATCACTCTCTTTGACAAACGCTTTATTCATTCCAGACTCTTCTCACGGTTAATTGATGACAACAGCTATCCTTGTCATACAAAGCTTTCGGCTATCCGCTTGATTGTACCGTCTTTTATCAGCAGCAACGGTTCTGTGCAGGGATGTATCAGTGCATCAGATGGAAGCGGCCATCAAACATAGCTATGCTGTGACGGCAACAGCGGCAGATGCAGCGTAAAGCAGGTGCCCTGCCCCAGAACCGAGGTAACCAATATCGTACCATGGTGTTTTTTGATGATGCCAAACGAAATCGACAAGCCCATGCCCATGCCCTCACCGACTGTTTTGGTGGTGAAAAATGGATCATAAATTTGATCAATGGTTTGTTGACTCATGCCACAGCCATTATCTTCAAATTCAATCACCAGCCATTTGTCTTCCAAATGAGTGCGAATGCTCAATAAACCCGGCGCACTGGTGCCCGATTCCAATTGCTTGGCCTGAATCGCCTGACAGGCGTTGATAATCAAATTCATGAACACTTGATTCAATTGCGCTGGCCAACACTCCAACAGGGGGTTGGCTTGTAAATCGAGCTGGATTTGCGTCGTTTCCACATATTGGGTACGCACCCAATTAACAGTGGCGATCAGGCTATCGGCGATATGGACCGATTTCCAATCGGCTTCATCCAGCCGTGAAAAGGTGCGCAAATCACGCACCAAATCGCGAATCCGTATCGTGCCTTCACTTACCACATCCAAATCTTGATTGAGTTCAGTCACATGTTGTTTGATGCGCTCCACCAACTGACGCGGCGCTTCCGGCCCCGCCAAACCGAGCAAAAACTCTTGAAAGCGCTCGACCTTATTGCGCAAATTAAACACCCCCAAATGGGCAAAATGCGCCGGGTTATTAATTTCATGCGCAATGCCCGCCGTCAAGGTGCCAATCGATGCCATTTTCTCTTGCTGCACCAGCTGCATTTGGGTTTCAGCCAATTTATCGAGCGAGGCTTGCAAGGCCAGAGAATGCTCCAAAATCTTAAGCTTGGCTTGCTTGCGCGCGGTAATATCCTGGATCACCCACACCGTACCCAACCACAGTTGCGTTTTATCAATCGCTTTGCCGTAGACCGAACACCAAATGGGGCTGCCGTCTTTGCGCACAAATTCATAATCGGTGATATAGGTGCCGCCGCTGGAAATATGGGGACGTGCGTTTTCCGCAAACGCGACAATCGCGGCTTCATTTGAAAAGATGATGCGTGAAGAACGCCCCACCAGTTCGCCCAAAGCATAGCCCATCATTTGTTCCAGACCCAAATTGCAACGCAAAATGCGCCGCTCACGCTCGATGGAAATACCGATTTGGGCATTATCCAAAATCGCTTGCTGTTCCAGCAAGGCGCGTTGCAATTCGGCGGTACGTTCCTGCACGCGCTGTTCCAGATTGGCGTTGAGCTCGCGGATGGTGGATTGTTCGCGCGCCAAATTCATAAATAAAGTGGCATTCTCCAGCGAAATAGCCGCTTGCGATGCCAGTAATTCAATCACCGCAATCCGGCCATGGGTAAATGCGCCCGCTACCAGGCGATTTTCCAAATACAACACCCCGACCAAATTCGCTTGCTTGACCAAGGGCAAACACAAACTCGATTTGACTGGCTGTGCCAGCCAATAAGGATCGGATGAGTAGGGATGCGGTGCATTCAAATCGTCGAGTAACACCCGCTCTTGCGAGCGTGCCACAAAATTAATCACCATGTGCGGAAACAGATTGGCCAGTGCCGTCGGATGAACCTGGACATGGATTTTTTCATCTTCAGCCTGGGCAATGGCCGCCAACTGCATTTGCCCATCCTGCGGCAGCAGCAACAAACCGCGATCGGCCCCGGCATGCTCCAACACAATGCGCAATAAGGCTTCGATTAAATGATCCAGCACAATATCGGCGGACACCGCTTGCGAAGCTTTGATCACACTCAGCAAGTCCAGGTGCTCGGCACGCGTGCTCACTTGCGCCGTATTCCGGTTAGCGCCATCACTGCGGCGGCTATGCAAAGCCGGGTAGCGTTGATCGAGTTGCTGCACCTTGCCTTGCGCGCCCCAGCGCAGGTAGGCGTAACGCGCTTCGCGCAAATAGGTGTGGGCGATTTTTTCTGAACCACGGGCAAAGAAAAACAGTGCCGCCCGTTCATTTGCCAAGGCTTCATTTTGCACAAAACCATCGTCATGCGCAGCACGGATTGCCGCGTCATAAAAATCAATCGCTTCCAACTGACGTTGATCGATACGCGCCAATTCTGCCAAAACCAGATGATGCCGATTGGCAAAATTCTCCGGGCAATGTTGCGCCCACACTTGCAATTGCTCGGCCGCAGCGGCCACCACCGCGCGCAAAGCCGGGCGCTGTTCGGGTGGCGCTTCAAAATACCTGGCGCTGGCACTCAAGGCATGAAAAAAAACATGCGAATTTTCCATCATGGCGGCGCGCACCGAATCCAACAACACATTCGCTTCTTCAGCCGCATCCAGCCCGGCCTGGCTTTGCCCAAACACGACGGCGACAATTTGCTTCAACACATGATAAATGCAGGTGCCACTAAAATAGCCGGCCTTGGCAAACACAGCCAGAAAATCGGCTTCCTGTATTTTCTCATCATCAAAACTGCCCACCGCCAAGGTATTGCCCTGCAAACAGGCCGTGGTTTGCAGCATGAGCGCATCCATATGGACGGCTACCTGATTATGCGTATGCTGGGCAAAATCCATATATTTTTTTGCCTTGCGCCGCACTTCATCCAACTTCGCGCCGATATCAAAGCTAAACCAGGCAATGGCGAAAGCACAATACCCGGCCCAAAAGAAATTCCCCACATCGACGCACGCAATAAAGGCATGTTCCAGCAAGGGTTCGCTCTCGCGCATGGGGCGGCTCCAGGAGTAAATGAACATGCTGTGCAAATACTCGAAAATCCCGGCGCGCCGGGCATCATGAAACTGTTTGCTGAGCGCCAAAGCCAATTCAGAAAATTCAAACGCGCTGCGAATCTTCCCTTCTGTGGTCAAAATCAAGGCATAGCAGGTATAAGCCATGCTCGCCCCATTCGCATTGCCATGATCCAAAATAAAATTCAAGGTCTTGGCGGCCGCCAGTAAAAATACCTGGGGCCGGGTTTGGTGGATGGCCGATGCCAAATCGGCAAAAATAGCAATAATCATTTGATCGACAGGATCGTCGGCAATCGGCAAATGGAGTAAATCAGCCGCGCCACGCCCTTGCAATTTTCTTTCAATTTCAAGTAACTGGGCAGAAAAATCCGCTTCGATTTGATCTTCGGCATCCGGAAACACGACGCCAAACAACTGCAAAGCCGCCAACCCAATATCCACCGCCGCCTCATACTGCCCCGACAATTGATACAAGTCACTGCACAACATTGCCACTCTGGCACGATCCAGATTCGATTGCGCATGCGTGCGCAAGCGTTGGAATAATTGCTCGGCCTGATCAAAGTTACCCGTTAAATATTCGCATTCCGCCAGTGCCAAATGCAAGGTATAACTATCGGAATAGGCATCTTCCCAGGCATTTGCTGCTTGCAATTGCAGCGCGACGCGCAAGTAAGTGCGCGCGGAGGTATACGCGACCGCATCTTTGGCTTTTTTACCCGCCAAAAAATTATAGCGCGCCACTTGCGAGCGTTCCGTGGGCGACTCAATTAATTCCAGCCCAAAGTTAAATTGACTCACAATATTAAAAATATCGTCTTCAATTTCCCGTGCCGACAAATGCGCCACCAGCAAGCGGCCAATATTCAAGTGTACCTGTGGCCGCAGTTCCGGCTCGGTCAGCGAGTAGGCGGCCTCTTGCACCCGGTCATGCGCCAATTGGTAGCTGGAATGGTGTTGCACCAATAAACCGATCTTCACCGCAGGCCATAAATCGGCTTCGGTAACGGCCACCGCCTGATCGCACACCCGGGCCAAAGTCTGCACTTCGGCACCGTTGCCAAGACAAGCCAACAGTTTCACGGCATCCAGACAATCACGCGGTAAGCGGCGCAGTTTGGCGATCATTAAATCGACCACATTTTGGCTAAAACCCTGTTGCTCAATGCGCGCCAAATCCCATTCCCAGCAGCGGGTTTCAAAATTAAAGGCCAGCAATCTTTCATCGGCCAGGCGGTGTAAAAACTGGGTGGTAAAAAATGGATTGCCCGCCGTTTTCTCATACAGCAAGGCCGATAAAGGCGCGACCTGTTCCGGCGTGGCATGCAAGGTATCGCTCACTAAGCGCGTCACATCAGATGGCACCAGTGGCCCCAGTTCGATTTGACTGATAATCACTTTTTGCTGGCGCAGTGCATCCAGCGCGATCGTCAAGGGGTCGGCCAACCCGACTTCATTATCGCGATAAGCGCCGATCAATAAAAAGTAGCGCAGGCTGGAAGTGATAAGCAAATCCGAGATCAAACGCATACTCGCCACATCCATCCATTGCCAATCGTCCAAAAACACAATCAGCGGATGTTGTTCTGAGGCGCAAACGGTTAAAAATTGGCCAAACACGGTCTGAAAGCGGTTTTGCGCTTCCGCTGGCGGCAGTTCCACCGCAGATGCTTGCTCGCCAATCACAAACTGCAGTTCCGGTATCAGGTCGAGCAACAACTGGCCATTGCTGCCCACCGCTTGCAAAATCGCCTCACGCCAGGCCGCCAGCACTTGTGCACTTTGCCCCAGCATTTGGCGCACCAAAATTTGAAACGCCTGGGCCAGGGTGGTGTAGGGTATATCCCGTTTGTGCAAATCAAATTTACTGGCAATAAAACGCGCCCTGGGTTGCACCAAAACTTGTAATAATTCATTGACCAGAGACGATTTGCCGATGCCCGAATAGCCCGTCACCAACACCAATTCAGAATGACCGCTGGCCAAGACTTGATCAACCGCATCCAGCAAGACCTGGCGCGCCTGTTCGCGGCCATACAATTTTTCGGGTACGATCAAGCGGCCAGCCACGTCATGGCGCGCCAGAACAAATTCGGCGATACGGCCATTGCGTGCCAGCTTGGTCTGGCATTGCTGCAAATCGAACAATAAACCACTCGCGGTCTGGTAGCGGTCTTCGGCATTTTTTGCCAGCAATTTCAGCACAATGGCTGACAATGCGGGTGGCAAATTGGCGATGCGCTCGGTTAGCGGCAGCGGTTGGCGCGCAATATGGCTATGCACCCAACCGAGGGCATCGGTGGCATTAAACGGCGCTACCCCTGCCAACATATGGTAAAACACTGCGCCCAGGGTATATAAATCACTGCGGGAATCGATGGAGCGATTCACCCGTCCGGTTAATTCCGGCGCAATATAGGCCAGATTGCAGGTGATCACTTCCAGCGGAATCAAATCCTGGTGCGCGCGTGGGATGCGTGAGGCGTTGCCAAAGCCGAGCAAATGGGTTTTACCGCTGGCCACGTCGATCAAAATATGCGCCGGGTGTAAATCTTTATGCACCAATTCCTGCTGATGTAGTGAAACCACCGCACGCGTGATGCCAATGGCCAGGCGCAAAAACAAAGCAATCGGCAGGGGCGGCCCGAGCAGATTTTCGAGCAATTCGCCACCGGGATCGGTTTCCACCAAAATCAAATTACTGCCCACCTTCATCAAACCCAGGGGTTGCACGGCCCAAGCGATATTCAATTCTTCGCGCAAATCAAATTCATGTTCGAGTCGGGCTTGAGTCGATTGCGCAGCACGGGTCGCCACCTGTACCAACACGGCAGCCTGGTCGCCCAAACGCGTGCCGCGATACAAGTGCAGCTCCTCGTGGGTACGAGTGAGCAGTTTTAGCGAATAGCCATCCAGTGCCAACATCGGGGTGCCTCGTTCAGGGTCAGTTCAATTTATGCCTGCAGGGTTACGGCAGGTAAGAGCACTACCGTTTCATATTCTGCCATGTTTTGCCTGACCCAAACGTGCGCCAGGCGCTACAAAAAAGAAAATAATGTGCGGCGATTTTAGCCTTTGCTGGCAAGCTCAAACACAGCAGAACCAAACAGAAGCAATAGCGTGCCCGCGCGGAACGATGCGTATAAATTGTCTTGCTGCGGCAATATGGAACGGCTACCAAAAGGCATAATAACCGGACTTGGCGCGCGCAATTTTGCAGGTGGCGGAATTTGCACACTCACGGCAGCTTTCGCACACATTGCGAGAAGGCAATCTCTGAATTGGCGACAACTTTTGTTGGCGGCGCGATTTTCGGCTTTCAACTGGGTTTGTTTTTTAGCGTGGCGATGGTGGCATTTGCCGGTGCGGCCATTTTGTATGATGCATCGAATGTGATTCACCACTATCCGGAAGACCGTTACGTGGGCGCATCGCTGGCGTTGTTTGCTTCGGTGGCCTTGATGTTCTGGTATGTGTTGCGGATTGCGATTTCGCTGCGGGATTGATTTTTGATTGATTTTTGATTCATCACTGGCACGCATGGTAATTGTTCTTGTCATGCGTGCCTGTTAGTGATATCGTCGCACAGTGATTCAAATGCAAAATTAGAAAAAATGAACAACCATGACGAATACGAGTTCAAGCCATTACCCCCACCGTTTTGCTGTTTGCAGGCAAGGAAGTACAGGCACCAATGAAATTTGGCCCATTTCCGGAAGAAGCAATTGTCGATGGAGAATTGATTCGTATTGGCGGTAAAGATGAAACCACCCATGCGACCATCATCGACCCTGAAGGCAAAATCTGGCCGGGGGAACTCAGTCGTGAACTCGCGTGTGAAATGGCCCCATACTTATACCAAGGCCCCATTCTGCGCGTCACGGGCAATGCAAAATGGGAGCGCGACCAAAATAACACGTGGAATTTATTGCAATTCAAAATCAGCCATTTCGAAGTCCTGGACAATGACACACTGGAAGCCGTCACTAAGCGACTGCGGCATTTGGGTGGGACGGAACTTGGCATGCTGGAGGATATCGATAGCTTCATTTCTGCCGAACGGGGAGAAAGCAGCAGGTATCATTGATGCCGCTAGCTAATTGCAAGCAACGTATTGCCTGTTCGCTGACACCAATTGACCGCGTGGTTCAGTAAGCTTTATGTGTATTGGCTCGTATGGTGGCAAAAACCTATGCCAAAGTAACGACAAGCTTTTTCCCCAGCGCGGCGGCTGCGCGCTCCACAAATTCCAGTTTGGATGAATGCCGCATATCAAACAAGCGGTCAATTTGCGGCATATGAACATTTAAGCGACGCGCCAATTCTGCTTTACGGATGTTTTGCGACAGCATCTCATTCCAGATCAACACTTTGGATGACTCAAGCGCTGGTAAGGTGACGACTGCCTGGCCCTGCTTTGGTTTGGATGGCAAGGGCACAGGACGGCGTTCATCGAAGTAGATTTCAAGTGCCGATTCCAGCGCATCTTGCGCATTCAACAATGCTTCATCTTCGTCCTCGCCAACTGAATTGGCTTCGGGGATATCAATGCAAGTCACCAGGAAACTGCCATTGGTGTCCGGGGTAAGGCTAACTGGGTAGCGCAACATGGTTTAACTCCTTTTGTTCAACATCTACTTTGCGTGGGCATCTGAGCGAGCAATTGCCTACTTCAAACCAAGATCTTTCTTGATCT
Source organism: Janthinobacterium lividum (assembly GCA_945864765.1). Lineage (GTDB taxonomy): Bacteria > Pseudomonadota > Gammaproteobacteria > Burkholderiales > Burkholderiaceae_D > CAMBDR01. The sequence goes on from CAMBDR010000003.1 coordinate 23,579, forward strand.
TTGCAACCAAACCAGTACCAATCTCTTTCGCACCATGATCAGGAAAAATGGTGGTTTTACCATTGAGTGTCACCTTAAAATGACTACCTTTTGCTGCTTTAAAAACGGCACCTTGATCCTTTAACCATTTACGAAATTCGCTATATTTCATTCGATCCTCACTGGCCCACTCAGGGCAGATAATACAACACAAATGTTGCATCTGCAATCTAATTTCGTCAAACTATAAATCGGACAGTCCTCCATTTCCAAACAAGAAAATGGTTTAGCAAATTATAGCCTCAACAGCGTTTTTAATTGCGCGGCCAAGGCTAACACGGCTTGGCCGCCCTGCCCCAGCTTTTGCGCCTCATCGGTAATTCCATCAATGTGTGCTTGATACAAACGGCGGCGCGGTTCCGTGCGTTGGCTTTCGGCTTGCAGTTGTAGCGCTTCTTCTGCGATGGCGGCGACTTGCGTGGCGGGTATTTTGGCGTTCAGGCTTTTGATTTCTGATAGCAATTGTTGCAGCAAATTTGCCAGTTCCGGGTTGTGGTTGGTGGTGGTGTTCAGGCTGGCTTGCATTTGGTCGGCGATGGTGATTGAGCCGTTCACCGTTGCATCGGTAATGTTGATTTCTTTATTCCCTGCTGAACCGCCACCCGCACGATTGAAATTTTGCCGACCACCGAAAAATTGATATGTGTCACCACCAACTTGTTGCGCTGCATTTTTCACATACAAACCTGCCACCTTGTGCAAATCATATTTCGCCCCCTTAGCAGAAATGAAGCTGTTTGCACCATCTTTTAGATACGATTCGATTTGCTGGTAGACGGCCCAATCTTCACTCTCGTCGAACCTCATTCTCTCCCCCAGCAAAGCCGAGCGAGGCAGCCTGGCCCATTCCGTGACCTTCATGTTTAAACGAGCCAAAATTTGCAAGAGGCAATTCCTTAGAATCAATAAATAGTCTTTTGCGCCGCTGCCCTGCACCCAAATCGACAACTCGCGCGCCTGGTAGTCCACCTCCACCCGCGCACGGGCGGCGGGGTCGCTGGTTTTGAGTAGCACGCCGTATTGCCAGACGATATCGCCTTCGATGTCGGCATTGCGCTCGACGATCATTTCCGGCATGACATGGCGTGGCACAAAGCCAGTGAAGGCGATTTTGAAAGCGAGCGCTTGCGATTGGTCGAATTTGGCTTGCTTTAAGCCGGGCGGCTGGTCAGTTTCCAGCAGGCCGGGGATGATGAATTGGTTGCTGTCATGGCGCAAGTGGTAGCACAATTTGAAGCGCTGCATGGCGGTGGCGATGAACAGGCATTTTTCGGGCGGGTAGGTCAATTCTTGCCCGCCTTCGTCCAGTACTTTGGTTTTGGCCAGCAGGGTGGCGATGTCGCTCATGGACAGGCGCGGGCGGTGCGCGTACATGACCGTGTACACGCCGTAGGTGAGCCAGCGCGGGTTGAGTACGTGCTCACTCAGGAATGGCAGATCTTTGAAGTGAATGACTACGCCGAGCTTGTCGAGCAAATCCAGCAAAAATTCACGCTCCTGGTAGTCGCCTTTTTTGCCGATTTGGTGTTGTTGGCACAGGTCGTTAAATTCTTTGTGTGCGATGAAGGCGTGCTTGGCGGCGCGTTGGCGCAAAGCTTTGAGGACTTTGAATTGCGCATCAGTGAACATCACCTGACGCGTGCCGAGTTGGGTTAATTGCTGGCGAAAATCATGCAAAAATGCCTGGAACTTGTGCTCGTAGTTGCCTTGCGCCTGGGTGCAGAAGAGCGGGTAAAAGTTGAGGACGTTTTTGTACTTTTCCTGCAAGCTCGCCATATTCAGTTGTACCGGGATTTGGTCGTCTTTATTGCCAACGATCATCACGGGGGCGTCACCGCCGAAGGCTTTAACGTGCTGTAGCCAATATTCGGCTTGCTCGGTGGCGTTGATTTCGGCGCGGGCCGAAAGTACCAGTACGTACAGGCAGGATGAGCGCAGGAAGAACTGATGCGTTGAATGCGCCATCACCTGCCCGCCAAAGTCCCAAAAATGGGTCATAATGTCGTTGCCTGCGCCTTCCCATTCGCGGATTTCAATGCCGGGCGTCATCGGTTCGCGGCCTTCGACGACGGGTTCGCCGTGCAGAGTGCGGATTAAGGATGTTTTGCCGACATCGCCATAGCCGATGAAGATGGTGCGCACGCGGTTTAAGCGTTCTTTGGCGGTGTTGAGGGTGGCTAAATAACGGTTGATGGCCGCGGGGGATTGGTTTTCAATTTCTGCGGGTAACTCAAGCCATTTTTCCAGCAAAGGGATATCTACTGGTTTGCCATCCAAGCGGTCTTGATACCATTGCAGCCAGAATGAAAAGCTGGGGTCGAGTTGCCGTACTTGCTGCTGAAACAACACCCATTTTTCCTGCCATAGTTCGGGTGGCGTGGTTTGCCAAAGCGGGGTATTGGTTAAAAATGCGACTGAATGGCTTTCGAGTGTTTGTAAGTCACATTCAACTTGCCTACCTACAATTTCAATTATGTCATTAAAAAAAATGATTGTAGGCGGTTAGTGACGGCGTAGGCGGCGGCGTGAGCGGCGGCGGCGTCGGCGGCGGCAGCGGCGTAGGCTTCTTCGTCTGCGGCGTTTGCTGCTGCTGCTGCGGCGGCGACGGCGGTACGCCAATTTTCCCGTACAAAATGTTTGCTGGCCTCATTGTTGCAAGCAACGCAAACCGCACCAATTTGCGAACGAAAAAGCATCAATAACCAAACTTGTCTTTTCGCTTCTTTCCAGTACGAAAACGGCTGCTGCCTCACCAAACCAATACGTGCCAATATGCCACTCTTTGGTACTACAGCCAAAAACGGCATCCACCGCATAGCCGCACGCCCGGCAAACGCAGCCGAAGCAGCAGGCGGTAGTTTAAGCAAGCGTTGTTTGATTTTTCCCCGATCCATCCCGCCCCCCCTTACCTCACGCGCCAATCTCACCGCGCATTGGCTTCAAATCGATCAAATTTAAAATCAGATGGCAAACGCCCACGGTACTTGCGCAAGCTCACCAAGTGCGCACGTGCGGCAGGTACATAGCATATAGCAGACGTGTCAATCACTTGGATTTCGATTTCGTCACCTGCCTTCAAGTTCAACGCATCAACCACTGGCGCAGGCATCCGAACGTACAAGCTATTTCGCCATTTTTCAATTTTCATCATCAACTCCTGTGCATTAGCTACGCTTACATTAGACCAAAAAAAACCCCTTTCGGGGTATTTTCTGGCAGTTATTTCTGATTGGATATTTTTACTAATTTACGTGGGGCCATCCTACCGCCACAATAATTCAGATTGGAGACTTATGTGCTTTACGTGGGGCGCTCCTACCGCCACAAACTGCACGGGAACTTTACCATGCAAGTAAGTCAAGGTCAACCTTTACGACGATAAGACAGGAAAACGAAAAGCTACCAAATTCGGAATATGTCACTCATTTGGCATAA
>CAMBDR010000004.1 GCA_945864765.1 Janthinobacterium lividum
TAAGATTGAGCAGTTTCAACCATCACACACCAATCATGACAATTTGATTCAACGCCTCGCACGCCGCATCGAACACGGCCTGCGGTGCTTGCTGCCATGGGTGCGGTTTCGCTCCACGCACCCGCCAATCGAAACTTTTGGGCTGATGACACAGAATGTATCCAGGCTTGGCCCCGGCCCCGGTACTATCCACGATCTCAATAGCAAAAGGATTGGTTTGATTATAAGCGGCAGTCGTCATTGGCAAACCGATCACAATGCCAGTACGCTGATTGAACGCCTTGGGGGATAACACCAATAAAGGATGAAAATCGCGCATTTCACGCCCTGCTTGTGGGTTGCAATCGATCCAGATAATGTCGCGCCGCTCAGGCACCCAAAGCCGGCTAACCATCAAACTGCCTCTAACCCAACCGCGCCCGTAACCATTGCCTCGCCGCCATGTTGCGCGGCATCACAACGGGCCAGTTTTTGTTCCAGCGTCAGCTTCGGGCTACCAACCGCCTTAACTAATACACCATTCTCATCAGCCGAAACCTCCACAGGTTGCCCCAAAGAAAAATGTGCCGAGCGGGCAATGGCGGTCGGGATACGTACTGCCAAACTATTGCCCCATTGTTGCAGGGTAAGTGTCGCTGTCTTGGTCATGATTTTCTCCTTTAATGTTGGGCGTATAGATTAATTGAGGCATGTGTCAACAGGCTTACCAAGTCACGCAGCCGCCCCGTGGCACATGCAGCGCAAGCGTGCCAGACCAAATCAACCACCCGCCTGGGTTTCTTTACGGGTCGCGCGAATCGGTTTGGCAGGCACGCCCGCAACAACAGCACCCGCAGCCACATCCGCAATCACCACCGCCCCCGCAGCCACGGTGGCCCCGGCACCAATGGTGATCGGCCCCAACACGCGGGCACCAGCACCAAGATACACGCCATCGGCAATCACTGGCACGGCATGTTCACCACTCCTGCCGCCAATAATCACTTGCGCGCCAACATACACATCATTACCCAACACCGCACGCGCATGCACCACCAAGCCCAGCCCCTGATAAGCGAACGTGACGCGTTTGCCCACTTTCACCGAAGGCGGCAAGGCCACCGAAAACAGGATGCGGTTCACCATGTACAGCAAACGCGGCAAAATCGGAATGCCCCAACGATACAGGGTGGAATATATTCGAAACAGTTGAATCATAAAATACGTTCCTTGCCAAACATCACAAAAAGATTAATCAATTCCCCACCTGTTCCGGCGCGGTCAGCGGTAAATCGAGAATGAAACACGTGCCCTCATTCACCACACTTGTGACGCCGATATTGCCGTTCAATAGCGTGGTCACAAAGTTGTAGCAGATATTTAATCCCAAGCCATTGCCACCCTGCCCCATTTTGGTGGTAAAGAAAGGGTCGAAAATGCGCGAAATATTTTGCTCGGGAATGCCGATCCCGTCATCCCGAAAGTGGATTTGCACGCGCCCGGTTTCCACCTCTCGGGCACTAAGCCGCATATGGCCATGCTCACGCCCTTCAAACGCATGTAACATGGAATTATTGATCATGCTGGCGACCACTTGCCCCAAGGGGCCGGGGTAGCTGTTCATTTCGATATCGCTTGGCACGTCCAGCTCAATATCATGCCCCATAGGACGGATTTTACGCATCATGGTGGTGGCAATTTCATGCAATGTTTGGTGCAAGTCAAACACCCGGCGATGCGCGGTCGCACGATCCACCGCCACTTGTTTAAAACTGTTCACCAGATCCGCCGCGCTCGATAAACCACGCATGATCAGGCTGGTGGCTTGCTGCGCATCTTCCAGATAGGCTTGCAAATCACCGCGCTGCAAGGTTTGGGTGCGAATTTTTTGCTCCAGCTCCTGCATGTTTTCTTGCATCGCACTGGCCATCATCAAGCTATTGCCCAGCGGGGTGTTGAGTTCATGCGCCACCCCGGCCACCAGCGCCCCCAGTGCAGCCAGTTTTTCTTGCGCCACCACTTTTTCTTGCTCCACCAGTTGCATTTGCGCTTGTTGCAGTGCGCGATAGGCGGCAGCGTTATCGAGTGCAATTGCACCATAGGCGCACAGAGTGCGGAAGATCAGGCGCTCGCGCTCGGCATAGGCATGCGGCTGCACCGATTGGATGGTCATTACACCCAACACTCTATCCCCAATCAACAAAGGCGCAAACAATAAGCTCAGGGTATGCAAGGTGCCCGGCACGGTGTTAGGCGAAGGTGCATTCGGGTCCAGATCGAGCAAAATATCACGCCGCTCGCGCGCACAGCGCGCCGAATTGGCATTCGGGTCCGTCACCATCACCTGGCCCGGTGGGATGGCTTTATCCCCTTCCACCCCAAAAGCGCGGCTCAATACCAAACCATTGGGTTCCATCAAATAAATCAAAAATGCACTCACCTCCAGCAAACCATGGACGTTGCGACTGAGCGAGCGAAATACATCGTCAGTATTCAAGTGCGCGGTAATCTCTTGCCCAATGGTCGATAAGCGTGCCAGGGTGACACTGGTTTGCTGTAATACTTCGGCGCGCTTGGCTTCCAGTTCGGCCAATTGGCGGTGATGTTCGCCATCGGCCCGGGCACGCTCGGTTTGATGTTGCACCTGCATCGCAATGGCGCGATTGGTGGCTTCCTGGCTGTGGGTTTTGGCGCGCGCGCCATTGGCTTGCAAGCCAATCTGGTAGGCTTGCGCATACGCCCCCACGCTGGCATATTCGCGCCCGATCGCGTCCAGCAAATCACCTGGCACGGTATAGCCTTCAATACTGGTGGCAATATCCAGCGCTTTTTGCAAAAAATGCAATGAGGGGTTAAGCGCAGTCATGCCCACGGGCGCTGGCAAGCGGTGCCGGGTATGAATTTCAGCCAGCAAAGTGAGGGCTGAAATTTTGGCCGAACTGGCGTCTTTTTGTTCGGCAAACTGAAGCGCCAACAAGCCTGCTTCCAGCGCGTCTTCGGGCCGATTTAATTCAAGCAGGGCATGCGCCTGACCACAACGCGCAGCCGATTTGACATCGGACTGATTCAAACTATCACCGCGTACTTGCAAGCGTTGAAAGGTTTCCAGCGCAACCAGGTAATCGCCCCGATCCAGCGCCAGATAACCCAAATATTCCAGTGAGATGGCATAGCTGCGCGAACCGGGCACCGCATTGAGAATTTCCAGCGCGCGACATAACAATTCTTGCGCCGCTTCCAGCCGCCCCAAACTGCGCAAGGTGCCCGCCGTTTGGGTCAGCACGGCACCAATACTGCCGGGCCACTCGGTGGGGCGCGCCAAATCAAGGCCACGCTGCATCCATTCCAGTGCCGCATGGTGATCGTTGAGGTTATTGAAATCATCACCAATATTGGTGGCGGCATAAATCGCACGGCGAATTTGCCCGGTCTCCAGCGACGCTTCAAAGGTTTGCATGCCAAAGGTGGTGGAGCGACCATAATCACATAGCAATGAAGCGGAGGTACTTAAAAAATCCAGCACACAGGCCGCTACCGCAACGGGTAAATGATTGATTTCGTCAGTAAAATGGCTGCCCCAACGCTCTTTGGCACTACGCACATCGCGAAACGCTTCAGCCCGCGCCAATTCGGCTTCAAAGATGTCAACCCGCACCCAATCGCCAATTTGGCGCACTTGTTCTGAAGCCAGTTCGAGGTAACGATTGCGCTGGTTGGCGTCGCCCCGGGTATTTTCAACCCAGGCTAATAACCAGTAGGCGTCCGCACAGCCGGTATGATCTTGTGCTTCTTTAAATACGGCCATGGCATCATTGGCGTATTGCTCAGCTTGATCGGGCTCGGCAAACAACCATTTCCCATTGCCGCGAATTAAATCCAAACGCGCCAAAATCAGATTTTGCTGTTTGCTGTCAAACGGCAGACTGCGACACAGGCGATCCGCTTCTTCCGCATAAACCAGCGACTGGCGCGTATTGCGCTCACCCAAATACCAGGCCAGGCGCACCAAAGCGAACAGACGAGCTGAGCCGTGCAAGGCCGGCAAGCCAGCCTGCAATTGGGTAACCTCGTCATTCGTGACAAACATCTCCATGGAACCACTCCCGGGGCGGCGCAGACCTCTCACATCACAGCGCCATATTGCATCGTATACCGCTTTTTTAAAGCCAACCCAATTTTTTCTTAAACCATTGTCACTTCTTGCACAGACTCCACCGTTAGTGGTAAATCCAGTACAAAAATTGTGCCCACACCCACATTGCTGTGGATAACAATCTTGCCACCCAATAGCGATGTGACAATATTATAAATAATACTCATCCCCAAACCACTGTCACCCTGCCCAGTTTTGGTGGTAAAAAATGGCTCAAATACCCGCTCCAGATTTTGCTGCGGAATACCCACGCCATTGTCACTAAACTCGATACAAACCCGATCAGCGCTACTCATATAGGCACGCAGCAGCATTTTTCCACCTTCGATGCCATCAAACGCATGCAGCAAGGCATTATTAATCAAATTCGTCAATACTTGCCCTAATGGCCCCGGATAGGCATCCATGTGGATGGTCTCGTCGATCTCGGTCTCAATGCTATGTCCAGAGAGGCGAATTTGCCCCATCAGAGTCATTAAAATTTCCTGACAAGTTTGCAGCAAATGAAATTTACGCCGCTTGGCACTGGTACGATCCACCGCAACTTGCTTGAAACTGCTGACTAATCCTGCGGCGCTGCTCAGATTTCGCAAAATCAGGCTGGCGGAATCCCGGATATCAACTAAAAATTCATCCAAATCGGCTTGCCGCAGGGTTTGAGTGGCAATTTTCGCATCGACCTCATCGGTTTTCTCTTGCAAGGCGCTGGTCATCAACAAGCTATTGCCGATGGGTGTATTTAATTCATGTGCCACCCCTGCCACCAATGATCCCAAGGCAGCCAATTTTTCCTGGGCCACCAGCTGGGATTGCGCTTGCTGCAGTTGCCGATACGCATTGGCATTATCCAAAGCAATCGCGCCATACGCACAAAGGGTTCGAAAAATCAATAATTCACGCTCGCCATAGGCATGCGCTTGCATGGACTGAATGGTGATCACACCCAATACCCGTTCTCCCACCATCAGCGGCGCAAACAATCGACTCAAGGTAATCAAGGTGCCGGGCAAATAACTGGGATCATCAAGGCCAGGATCGATATTGATCATAATTTCACGCCGTTCTCGAACACAGCGTGCCGAATTATACACATTTGAAGTCAATTCGATCTGATGTTTGGGGAGAATTTTCCCATGTTCCACGCACAGGGCCGAACTTAAGGTCAGGCCGTCACTATCAATTAAAAAAATCGTAAACGAACTGGCGTCGAGCAAGCGATGAACATGTCGATTGAGTGCCTGAAATAAGCCTTCCATTTCAAGGTGGGCGGTAATTTCTTGTCCAATCGAACCCAGTTGAGCCAGCACGTCGGTGGTCTGTTGCAAAGCTGCGACACGCTTGGCTTCTGCCCCGGCCAATTGCCGATGATGTTCTCGCTCGGCTTCGGCACGCTCAGTTTGATAATGCAATTGCAAGGCCAAAGCCCGGTTGGTGGTTTCCTGACTGTGGGTTTTATCGCGTGCCTCATGCGCGCTGCGCGCGACCGCATAAGCAGCATCAAAATCATTGGCAGCCGCATGGGCATCGGCCAGCGCATCGAGCAAGTCGCCCGTGACGATATAGCCACTGATATGGCTGGCTTCTTGCTGCGCTAGCTGCAGGTAGTGTAATTGCGGGTTGGCCACGCTCATATCGGTTGGCGCAGGCAAGCCGGGGTAGCGCGCATGGATGTCGGCCAGGACTTTCAATACCGAGATATGTAACCAGGGATTTTGCCGATTAAACGAGATATTGTAGGCCGCATGGGCTGCCACCAATGCGGACTCAGGACACTGCAGCTCCATTAAAGCATGGGCTTGGCCACGGATGGCCATGATTTGAAACTCAGGATGATTTAACGCATTGGCACGATGTTGCAATTGACAAAAGGTGCGATAAGCCGCACCCCAATCGCGCCGATCCAAAGCCAATTCACTAAAGTAAGCCAATGCAATGGCGTAGGAGCGAGAGGCGGCCAAAGGTGCCAGGGTACGCAGCGATTCACTTAAAATATCCAGCGCTGCGGCAAGGCGTCCAAGGCGACGTAAGGTTTCCCCCATTTGCATCAAACAACTGCCAATTGCGGTGGGCCAATCGGTAGGGCGCGCCAGATCGAGGCCGCGTTGCATCCATTCCAAGGCACTGTGGTGATCATTCAAATTATTAAAACTATCGCCAATATTGGTTGACAGCATGATCGCACGACGCAATTGCCCGACATCTTCAGCATGCTTTCGGCCCTTGCTCCAAAATTCAATGGAGGCGGCAAACTCACTGCGCTGAGTAGCAATGATGCCCCAAAAGTCATAAAAAGCAGCAAGACAGGAAGGATGCAGGCCATCCACGTCAGCAGGCTCCACACTTAATAAGCGGCCATATTGCAGCAATGCGGCGTTTTGATCGCGATACGCCAGCCATATTCCCATACCTGTGCGAATTGCGGCAAGACGGATGGGGTCAAACAGACGTTCACTGGCCGCCAATGCCTGTAGCCAATGCCCATGCGCCTGATCGGTTTGACCTTGATCATTCAAGATGCCTGCGCCAAAAATATGGGCATCCGCCAGTAAATCATCGCTCTCCAAATGCTGCGCCTGGCCCAGAGCTTGTTCGATCAAGGCAAAGGCTTGATCGAGTTTGCCAAACAACCAGGTCACTTTGGCTTGCGTCACGATTAAACGGGTCGCCAAAATCTGGCGTTGCCGCAAATCCAGAGCACAAGAGGAGATCAGGGCTTGCGCCTGCCCCGCTAACTCCAGCGCGCGATGCGATTGACGCTGACGCAAATGCCAAGCTAATTCGACCAAGATTTGAACCTGTCGAGTTCCCACGGAGAGCACCAATTCTTGCTCCAATTGCCCTACTTCAGATTGGCAAATAAACATCTGCATCGCGCCCCCTCATTCACCCGCTTCATTCACCCGCTTCATTCACCAGTCTGGCTCGCTATGCCAACACACCCATTTGTCGATAAATCTGTTCCAATTGCGGCAGCAAGACGGTGCTGGCAAAGCAATTGACTGCGCGCTGCCTTGCCATTTTTCCCATTTGTTCCATCAGTGCAGGTTGTTCCAACAGGGTTTTTAAGCTGTTGGCCAAGGCGGCAACATCGCCGGCGTCAATTAAAAACCCTTCTACCCCTTCGGAAATGGCTTCAGGAATGCCGCCAACCCGGGTACTCACAATGGGCAGGCCGTGCGCCATCGCTTCGAGCACGCTCATGGGCAATCCTTCCGCATACGATGGCAGCACATACACATTGGCACGCTTCAAGTATTGCTGCTTGGCTTGCCCGTCAATCCATCCCGGCAATTCAACTTGCGCGGCAATGCCCAGTTGCTGCGCCTGCAAGCGCGCCGCTTCAACTTCACCATCGCCCGCCAAAATCAGGCGTAACTGAGGGAACTGCGGCACCAACTGCGCCACCGCAGAAATCAGATCGGGTACGCCTTTACGCACCCCCAGCCGCCCCAAAAATAGTAAGGTGGCCCCGGCGCTTCGGGGTTCTGGCTGGGGTGGCAGGATAATCGGGTTATACAAGGTGCTGACTTTGGCTTCAGGACATACGCCATGCGCCCATGCCTTCCAACTGTTGGATAGTAAAATGACCTGCCCGGCGCTCCGCAAAACATGGCGTATCCAGCGCTGTTGCCAAGGTTTGGCGCGTTCGTAAAATTGCACAAAACCGGAGCCATGTAAATGAAACAGCCAGGGCACGCGAAAGAGCATGCAGAGCAAAATAAAGCTCGATTTACGCCAAAAACTCGGACCCGAACCAACATGCAAATGCACCAGCGAAACCCGGCGCAAACAAAGCGTCCACGCCAATGCCAACCATGCCTTGATCATCCACAACAATTTGGTCAGGCGGCTGCCATCACGATGCGTGGCAATATAGCGTACCAACTCGCGTTGAAACAAGCCCTGATCCTGATACACTTGTACCACCGCTGAGATACCGCCCATCGTGTCCAAACGCGTACCCATCATCACAATTTGTTTCATCATACTTCCTTTTCCTTCACTATATCCTGTAGCGAACTACCAAAATATTTGCTTAAATCGAGATGCTGAATCAACATCTTGTGTTTTCCGCGTGAAGTGCGGGCAATTTGCCCGACCTCCACAATTTCTGCCGTACAACCTCCCTGGGTTTTTTCAACCACCGCTTTCACCATGCGCTGTCTGGCAGCTTCCGATAGCGGTGTCCGGGTGACGACTTTTAAAATAAAATGCCCGGTCTGATATTGCTCATATTGCATGGTCTCCACCGCCGCCAAATCACCCAGATGCGCCGCACCGATCGTACAAATCGATATTAAACGCTGATCCTGGCAAACAATAAACTCTTGCAAGCGCCCTTCGATCCGCTCCACCACCGGGAAGCCCGGCAATTGCGGGTGTTCCGTGGCAGACCACATTGCCATATCGCCGGTGCGATAGCGCAACATGGGCATCACTTGATTATCAAAACTGGTGCCCACCAGTTCACCCAACACGCCAATTTGGTCAGGCGCAATGGTCTGTCCATGTTCATCGATCAATTCGACCAGGCCATATTGCGGCCAAAAAAAACAGCGCTCATCGTCGGGCATGGAAGCGGCCATCAACACCCGCTCCGAATGGCCGTAATGCTTTAAAATCGGGCAATCAAATACCGAGCGTAAAAGTGCCATTTGATCATCGTAGACATTTTCGGAAAATAACATGATGCCGCGTATGGCTTGCGTTACAACGGGGTCGGGATATTCTTTCAGCCAGCGCGCCAAGGGTATCACAGCCGATGGAAAGGCTTGAATAAAGCGCGGCTTCCACTGCCGCATTGCATCGACATATTCGGCCATATAACGGCGCTCCAAATGATCAGAGCTTAAAATCAACTGGCGCTTGATCGGTTCATACATCCACAAGCGCCCACCCGGATGTTTGGCAGTGGGCACACTACGTCCGCGCAAAGCCAGCACCACCTCATCATCAGCAAAACCAATGCGCCGATGGAAGTCTTCCATAAAAGCGTATTCTTTCGGGCGCGATATGCCTTTTTCCAGGTAAAACATTAAGGCACTCGCGGTCGAACCGCCAGTAAAGGTTTTTAAGCGCTTCGATGCCGAGCGCGCATTGGACAAATAATTTACCAAATTATTTTTTAAATCATCCTTACTGAGCAAGGGCATTTGCGCCAACACCCGATGCGGGTTCAGCGCCACTTGCGGCAATAAATGACGATGAGACTTATAAGCGGGCACCGATTCCAGTGCCCAGCGCAAACTGGCACTTAATTTGTCGCCCTGAAGTTTGGCCAGAACCGTGGGGTCGTGTTGCAGGGCATCGCGCAGCAACGCGGGATAGTGCTTACCTCGGCCCAAATTCGTCGGCAACCACGAATAAGCACGGCCAATCGACAGTTTTACCCACTGCGGCGAAGCGATATATGCACTCAATAGCGGGTATAACAAATCTTCCAGTGCCATTCGCAACCTCTTGTTATTTATTTTTTGATCGACTAATCAAAGTCACGCAAACCTGATAATTGCCGTTTACCACCCAAGGCTAAAAATACGCCGATCCAGACGCTAACAAACAAGCCGCCTTTGACCAACAAAACATAAATCACGGGCCAAGTCAGGGATTGGCACAACACCAGGGTCAACACCAAAGCCAAACCAGTGCTGAGCAAAGTAGCCCATAACTGACTCATCGACAGCAACTGCGTCACACTGATCGACAATTTACGCGCTACCACATGGGCCGACCAAAATTCACTCACGGCCAAGGTTGCAACACTCCCAAAAGCGGCACCCGCCAGACCAAAATACTGCACCCCGAGCCAACTGAACAACACTGACAAAGCCAAACAGACACCATTATTGCGCGTGGCAAACTTGCCCAAATCCATCGCCGGCAACACATGGCCGATTGCAAAGGCATTCACAATCATTCCCAGCAAATACACGCGCATCACCGGAATTGCTGCCAAATGGCGATTGGTGTACACCAATTCAATCAATTGCGGCACACACACATAAAATACACCGGCCACGGGGATCAAGAGCATTGCGGTAGCCGCTTGGCTCTTGGTAATCAAATGCCGAACCTGATTAAAATCTTGCTTGGCGCAAGCCGCATTCAAGCGCGGCATCATGGCATTATATACGGGCAAGCGAAGCAAAGTAGCAATGGGCTGCAAGCTGGTTGCAATTGAAAAGCTGCCGTACAACAGCGGCGACAACAATGTTGCCACCACCCATTGATCCGCTTGCGAACGCATCGAATATAAACCGTTACCTACCGCAAACGGCACAGCATAAGCTATTTGCTGGCGCAACAAAGCAGGCTCCAGCGCCAGACGTGGACCGGGGCGGCGCAAGATATACCAAAACAACAAACCCAGCTTGGAAAACGCTTGCACCACCAAGGCCAACAGCACCCACACCAGACTATGCATTTGCCATGCAGCCAAGGCCAGCAAGGTGGTGCGCAATACGGCCAAACCGATGGTGCAATTAGCTTGCCAACTGGCACGGCTTTCGGCCACGGGCAAGGTATCAAACATCGCGGCAATCAGCCACAGCATCAAAAAGATACTGGCCGCCCCCTGCGATTGCAGCAACAAATCGTGTACCACCGGACGCAACCATGGGCTCCAGGGGTTCAGCGCCAAGCCTACCAATACGGCAGCGCTGATCAAATACGCCAGGGTATTGCCCAACACCCGCGCCCGCTGCAAGGGTGTTTGGGCACGGGGCAAAAAATAAAACAGCGCTTGCGGCATGAACATGGGCATCAGCGCCAACATGGTACTGGTCATTAACCATAACAGGCGGTATTGAGCAAACACGGTTTCGCTCAGGCAGCGTACCAAAATAATCGGTATGGCAAATTGCAAACCAAATTCCACCCCGCTGGCCAACGCCAGCTTAATCGAATTGCGCCGCAATCCTCCTTTTTCACTCATTTCGCCTCACCATTACTTTGCGCCTTACTTTGCACCCCACCTGCCACATCCTGCAACATGGTTTGATATTGCTTAAGCATGCCTTGCAGCGAAAAATCACGACACACTTTTTCACGGGCGCGCTGTCCCATGAGTGTACATTGGCCATTTTCCATCAATTGCAAAATCGCCCGGGTTAAGGCGGGCACATCCCCTGCAGGAAACAAATAGCCATTCACACCCGGCTCGATTTGCTCCGAAGCCCCACCGATATTACTCATAATCAAGGCTTTACCCAAGGCCATCGATTCCAGCGCAGCAATTGAAAAAGTTTCGACGGCGGTCGAAACAATCGCAATCGCGTCACAAGCGGCAATTAAGGGCCGCACATCGTCTTTAAAACCGGTAATGGTGACCGCCTCCTGTAAGCCCAATTCCACAATTTTGGCTTCCAGGCGGGCACGCTCAACCCCATCGCCAATCAACCAGGCCCGCACCCGCTTACCTTGCGCACGCAAGGCCGCCACCGCCTGCAATAAATCACCATGCGCTTTTTCCGGCCGGAATACCGCACAAATGCCGATCACAAAGTCTTGCGGCCCGGCACCGCACTCTTGCCGTTGTTGCGCAATTTGCTGGCTACCATAGTGGGCTGGCGAAAAAAATTCGATATCAATGCCGTTATGGATGACTTGATCACGCCAGCGACTCAAGCCACGCTTGCGCCAATATTGACGCTGGTTTTCACAGACATACACCAACCGATGTGCAGCCCAATAAAACGGCACCGTCAAGGCGAATTGAATTTTCAGGTTGAACACGCTGATTTCCGTGGTATGCAATACTTCCACCAACAACAACTTACGCGGCACCAATAAGCGCACCAGCGTGCCATACCACAGCGGGTAGTTATTGCTGCACAGCAGCACATCAATTTCCAGCTCTTGAATCAGGGCTGCCAGACGCCGCACGGCGGCCCAGTCCATACTTTTTTTCACATCCAAAAAAACGGCTTCGCGCTGCAAGCGGGATTGATCCAACTGCGCCAGCAAGTGCCGCTCATCTTTTAAATACACCAGGCTAAGATCAAATTGCGTGATATCGATCTGGTTTAACAAGGTCACCACGTGCTTTTCCACGCCGCCAAAGCGCAGCGAATTAACAATGAATAACACGCGTAGTCGGCGACCAGCGTGTGGGATGGTGGGCATCGGCGTCATCCTATTCGGGTCTTCCAGGCTGGTTAAACAGCGCCAAATAGGGCGCTAAAATCCTGTCATCGTTATACATGCGCTGCATATAGGCTTTGCAGCGCAAACTGGTTTCCAGCCAGGCATGGTCGTCTTCCAGCAAGGCTTGCAACTGGGCTTGCATTTGTTCCATTGAGCCTGGCACGCGCCCCAGGCCTTCTTTGGCAATGACGCCATCGGGGTCAAAAAACGCCACCACGGGCGTGCCGCGTATCCAGGCCTGCAAATACGAGTTGGGGAAACCTTCACTGTCCGAAGTATTAATAAATACCCTGGCCCCGGCATAGTGTTGATCCATATCATGGTACGGCACCCGGCCCAGGAAGCGTAGATTAGGCACACTGGCCGCCTGTTGGGCAATCTCCTGATACAACTGGGCCGAGCCGGGTTGCTCGCCACCGATCATGGCGAACTGGTATTGCGGCATGCGGCGCGCTATCTCAAGTAATAAATCGGGGCGTTTGAATTGACGCAAATTATTGACCCATAACACATCAACACTGCGCTGGCATGGCATGCCCGGCGTATCGACGATCATTTCGGTCACGGTACTGGGCAAACCGTAATTGGCCAGCATCAAGCGTTGCTGCTGTTCGCTTTGCGCCAAAATACCATGCGCATGACGCAAACCCCAGGCGTACAGCTTTTTATCACGCTCATATTTAACCAAAAGATTATTCGGATCACAATCGGTATCATGGGCGATTTTAAAGACCACTTTACGGCCGTAACGGCGACAAAACATCGCCACCAAACCCAAATGCATGCCGGCACAACTGACGTAATACAAATCGGCATCAGCACGCTTCAAGGCGGCCCAAACCCCGCTCCAGCGCGGCCAGATAAAACGCAACACAGGCAAACCGGCATCGGCCCGGTAGGCTTTATACGTGGTAATTTGATCCCAAACCTGGCCATCGGCCTGACCATAATCGTACACCACCATGCTGACCTGATGGCCTCGTTGCGTCAGCGCCCGTGCCAGCAAGGTATGCTGTACTTGCTCACCACCAATCCCGTGATGGTTGTATTCCCTTGCCAGGACCGGCAAATTATCCAAACCCAAAAAACAGATTTTCATATTACCCCTTTGCCTTGGATACCTTGAATCCCTTGGACAGGCGATTATCTTTCATAGCAGCTGCCGCATCCTTGGCCGCTGAGTTGGCTGCTGAGTTGGTCGCTTGCAAAGCTAATTGATGACGCGTCAACAAGCCCAACGCCAAGCCGTAGGAAAGCCACAAAAATACCATCGGCAGGGTTGGTGTAAAATGGTCATCGGTCACACCTTGTAAGGCAGCGAGCATCACACAGGCTCGCGCACCCTGAAAATAGCCGCGCCAAAGTTGATCTTCATGCTGTTTGGCCAAACTGCTAAAGGTTTGCCACATATGACGAAAAAATAAAAACACAATAATCATGCCGCCAAAACCAAAATCCAACAGTACCCCCAAATACGCACTATGCGGGTGGCCAACTGGCAAAATCGCCCGCGTGCGCGCCGCATCGGACCACAAAACCGAACTTAAGCCGCCGCCAATGATCGGGCTTTTCAGCACCTGGGGCAACAGCGGTATCCAGATCGCATCAACCCGACCCGCGCTAATGGCGGCCACATTGCCAGATTTCACCCCGACCGTTGCGCGTTCAACAATCGCCTTGGGTAAAAATAAAGCCCCCACCAAACCAAACAAAAATACCGCCAACATCAATTGAAAGCGCCGCTGGGTGAACAGAAAATAGCCGATGACCATGAGGTAACCCAAAAATGCGCCGCGCGAAAACGTCAATCCCACCGCAACCGACATCAGTCCGATAATACCAATCAACCCCAGTCGCACAAATAAATTACGAAAAGAAAAAGCCACGAAAAGAGCCAAGGCAAAACACATATTAAACATCAAACCCAATTCATTGGCATGCACCCCCAATTGAGTTAAAAAGCCACGCGCATTGGTGCCCCCCAGTGCGGCCAGCGACATGCCCGAAAAAGCCACCAGGGCCAACACCATCATCGGCAAGGGTATGGTTGAAGCAAACAAAGGAATGAGGTAAGTAATCGATTTTTTTGCATTCGCGGTGGCCACCCCCAACATATAGGCTACCCCCAAAATAATCATGGGTTTAAACCAAATATCGCGCAAATAGCCAACCGGCGATTCAAACGCAATAATTTCGAGCGCTTTGTAATAAGGGGGAATCAAATTATATGACATCGCCCCATTCAAACCCTCAAATGCCATCACCGCCAAAAACCAGACAAATGGTCTTGGTAATTTGGGAATAATAATTTTTTCACGCGAGAAAACCTGCACCAACAGCAAAGAAACGACGGACAAAACCAACACCATATTCAAAGGATTTGCGCCTTTGATGCCGCCCAACGAACGCGGCAGGAAATGCGAAGCACTCAAGGGCAGCAACATCACGGCAATCAAGGCCCCGGCACGATAATCGCGCAGGGTCAGGAATAAAAACAGCAGTCCCAAAATAAACAGAAGTACCGGAAGACCGCCAATTAAACCCGACGCGACGCCCATAATAAAGGGAATAAAAAATGCCATCGCCACCAGAACCACGGAACTGAAGGTGATTTTCTGACCAAACAGAAACAGATTGATACGCGCAAGAAACCCGCCCAGCGCACGAAATGAGCGATGGTACCAAGTAGTGGAGATCGGTTTGCGTATCAGTTGCAAGATATCAGCCTAGTGCACTTCGGGCGAACCAATTAATTTAACCAGGGATGTTTTATCGGTCGCCGCCATTAATTCGTTTAAGAATTCGCCATGTTCGGCAAAGCCTTTTTCCGGGTCGGGATTCAAATTCGAAACCCGCACCAACACGCCATCAGGAATCACCCCGGCAAAGGAATACTTGATTTGCACCATAAGACGCTCGACCCGCGACAGCACCACATTATCGCCCATGGTAAACCAATAGGTGACCGGTTCATTGCGGTCTTGCTTGATCGCAAACATACGCGTCACAGGAACCGTTTGTTGTAGCAAGCGCAAACTTTCATGTTTGAGCGCCTGAATTTGGAATCCTTGCGCCGCGTAACACACTTCTTGCCGATGGGCTTTCAAATCTTGCGATTGCGAACTGCCATAGGTAATGGTGAGCATGATGCGCTCGCCATTTTTATTGATGTAAGTCCGATTTAAGATTTGATCATAGATTTTATCCAGATTCGCTTGCACGTCGGCCGATGGCTTAATATTTGCGCCCGCTTGCGGGTCGATCTGCCATGAGCCAAAGCTGGATGGAATCATGGTCTCCAGATTCACCTTGGCGCGCTGATCAGATAATTTTTTGGTGGGTTTCAGCGCCACCGCCAGCGCGGCCGCCAAACACATGGCGATACCCAATACCACATGACTCCATTTAATTTTAGCCATCATTTTGAATTATCCTCCGGTTTTGGGGTGTCACGTAACCAGCGGATTTTGCCCAGCACGCCGTCAAACGCAAACAAAAAAATCAGTGAGATCACGAACAACAACATACCCGCCATACCGTGAATAATACCCTGACCCGCTTCATCGCCGAAATGGTAAGTCACCAATACCAAAATCATGACCCGCACGATATTGGCCACAAAAGCAATCGGCAAAATACTGGCGATCATCAGCACATTACGCGCCACATTGCGATAACGCATCAAGTACAAATACAATAAACCCAGGGCCGAGAGCGAAAACATTGAATGCAAGCCGGAACAGGCGTCGGCGACCAATAATTGATATTGACCGATGATGATGGTGACGCCATCCCGCGAAATCGGATAGCCTACTGCATACAGAATATTTTCTGCCAACACGGAAATATGGCCTTTCAAGGGGCCAGTCGCGGCATCGACGATAATACCGGGTAAGGGAATCAGGAAAATACAAAACATCACCGGAAACCAAAACGCCTTGATGCCTTGCCAACCACGCGACACCAATAAACACCCACCCAAAATCCAGACCAAGGCACCCAGTTCAAATACCAGGATTTCTTGTGAACGGCCCAGCGCAAACAATAACAGACCAAACACAAAGGCCAGGCCACCCAGTATCGGCGCAGGTTTGACAGGTTCGTCCGATTTCGCATACAGGGCCTGGTGATTATCCCAAAACAGATACAAAATCACGGCCAGGATAATCGGCCCATGAGCTTGATCATCGGTTTGCCAGACACCGCGCGACAAATCGCGAAAGCTGGGATAGTAAAGCACCACCAGCCCCAATAATACCGGCCACCATTCAATCAGCAGGTCTTGCCAATTGCGTTTATTTGCTGTTTCAGTCATTGTATTCATTAGAAGTCCACCACCACAGTTCCCACCATTTCAATACCGTTGCGCTCCATTTGTTCATTGAGGATGGAAATGGCACTCATCCTCGTATGATTTTTGCGCACCACCAATAATACGCCTTCGGCACAAGCGCCGACGGCCATTAAATCAGAGGCGGTCGAAAAACCCGCCACATCGTATAAAATTACGTCATAACGCACTGCCAAATTTTGGGTGAGTTCATTAAATAAGGTTCGGCTCAGCAATTCTTGCGGGTTGGGCGGCAAGGTGCCCGCCGCCAACACTGATAAATCGACAAAATACTCGACCTTGGTAATCACACTCAAATCGGCACGACCCGCCAAAATATCCGACAAGCCTCGCTTTTCCTGCAATTGGAAAATATCATGTTGGCGTGGACTACGCAAATTCGCGTCAACCAATAAGGTGTGTTCACCCAACTGCGAAAAGACCACGGCCAAATTCGAGGCGAAAAAACTCGCCCCTTCGCCTTCATTCACACAGGCAATCACCAGAGCCTTACGCTGTTCGGTAAACCAACGCAACATTAATTGGCTACGTACTGCGCGCAGGGTTTCTACGGTAGTGCTAAAGGGTTGAAACGCGGCCACCAGTTCGGGCGAATATTTACCTTGGCCCGCATGCAGATAAGGGTAATCAAATTGGTGCGCCAGGACTTGCTGAATATCTTCCTCGCTCACCAAACCCAAATGCACTGCCGCTTCGCCAAAACGCAAACCTTTTTCTTTGGCGGTGCGCAAAACCTGCTCTGCGCCTTCAGGCGTAAGCTTGCCCATATCCAACAACAAACGCCCCATATTATTGCCTGAGGTACCGGGTTCCACCACACGAATCTCATTGGAAGTCATTTTTTTACTTTCTTGGATCGACGGAAGAATTGACTAAAACGACCTTTCTTTTTCGTGGGCTGCCATGACAACTCGCCTAAAACTGGCAAGTCCAACATTTTTTCCAGGTCAATGCGGGAACGTACACGACGATCCAACATTTCCGCCATCAAGGCAAACCCGATTGCCAACATGCTACCCACCATAAAGGAAAAAATCATGTTCAATCTGGTTTTAGGGCTGGCAGCTTCAGTGGGGGGCACCGCCGGGCTGAGTACCGAAATATCCGATTGATTGGATTGCCCCTCCAAATTGGTTTGCATAAAGCGCTGGGCCGTGGTTTCATATGCCCGTTGCGCGCGCTCGACTTCTTTCACCAGCAACGACATTTCGTCTCGGGTACGATTGAGTTGCAATACTTTATCTTTTTGCTTTTCCATGGCACCACGTATATCGCCTTCGCGCCGTTGCAAAATATTGGCATTATTCGATACGCTGTTGGAGACCACGGCCAATTGTTCGCCCATGGCCGCACGCAATTTATCAACCTCGGCTTTCAAGCCAATATATTGCGGATGGTTGCGCCCCAGACGTTGCGCCACTTCCGTTAGCTTCGATTCGGCACTGCCCAAACCAATGCGTAAATTTTGAATCATGGGGTTGCCCGCCACATCAGGTGATTCAAAGGCTTTATCGCTTTGTACCAATTTTTGCCGTGATAGCGCTTCGGAAGCCTGGCCTTGGGAAGCAACCCATTGGCTGGATAAATCATGCAGGCGCTGGGTTTCCACATCCAGCCGATTATCCACACTGACCAAGCCATTTTTTTGCTGATACAGTGACAGCTTTTTTTGCGCCGTATCCAAATTCTCACGCAAGACCTTGGTTTGATCATTAAAGTAACTGGCCGCCTGTTTCAAAGGCTCGACTTTTAATTCGATGCTTTTCTTTAAATAAGCATTGGCAAAGGCATTGCTCACGTCAGCCGCTTCCTTGGGCGAGGCACCTTTATAACCAATGACGACAACACTACTTTCCTTGGAAGGCTCCACGATCAACATTCTGATTAACTCGTTGGTCAACCAGTCGGCCATGGTTTCACCTTTGGATTCGGTGTTGTAGCGATCAATATAATAGGGACTTTGATCGAGCTTGAGTTCGGCAATCACCATCGCCGCCACACTGGAGCTGGTAATAATATCCACTTGTGTGGCCATATAGCCGGGCAGCAATTGCGCTGGAGAGGTGGTTCCGGTAACGGGATCGACACCTTTATAGTTCAAAATTAACGCTGTGCTAGCCTTATAGGTTTTAGGTAAAAGTTTGCTAATAATAAAAGTACCTACCAGGGTCACAACCAAGGTAAAAAGCGCAATTCGCAAATGCGCCCGGATAATAAGAAGAAACTGAGAAAAATTCATGGCGCGACTTTCGATATGGAAAATTCAAGAAATAAAATATTTATATTAAAACAAACTTTCCTGTACCAACATCACATCATCCACTTGAACCAAATCATCCATCTTTACCTTTATTTCTTGCACTTTCCCATTGCTGTCACGTCGCTTTACCCGCAAGCCGCGCTCAGTGCCCCGCAGGGTTAAACCGCCCGCAACGGACAAGGCTTGCAATACCGTCATATTTCGCTCCAGTCGGTACACGCTGGGGCGCTGCACCTCTCCATACACATAGTAACGCGGTGCACGATCCACAAAAACAATATCGCCACCGGCCAGATCGGGGTTGGTCGCCACATCACCACTACGCAATAAATAAGGAATATCAAACAACTCTCTTGTTTGTTTGCCATTCCGGGTGCGGATAAGAATCACTTGATCAGCGCCGTCTGCATTGGCACCACCGGCCAAGGCCAAGACATCCACCAGGGTGCGTTTGCCTTCGAGTGGGTAACGCCCGGGCCGATTGACTTGGCCCAACACTGAAATTTGCGAACTTTGCACGGCAGTGACGATAATGGTAACCTGCGGATCATGCAAAAAGCCACCCGTAGCCAGCGCACGGGCAATCTTTTTTTCTGCTTCGCCCACCGTCAACTTATCCAGCACCACTTCCCCAATCAAGGGGAACGTGATTTTACCACCTTCACTGAGACGGGTTTCCAATTGCAAATCCGGGCTGCCATAGACACTGATGCGCAGTACATCGCCCGCCCCCAATAAAATATCGGCAGCTTGCGCCAAGCCCAGGCTTGAACACCACAGCAACAGACAAAAACAGATGCGTCTAATCATTACCTACCCAATTCATCACATTAATTAAGCGACCAAAAGCCCGCAAACCAATTTATTTGGCACTCGCGCTGGCACTGCTGGCAGCACTGGCGCTCGCTGCGGCACTGGCGCTGGCACTGGCGCTGGCACTGGCACCATTCAAATATTGAATTTTAGCCAAACCACGCAATTTTTTTACCGCTTCATCCGCCGTTTCTTTTTGCTTCTTTTGCAACAAGAATTGTTCGATCTGTGGACTCGCAACCGCCAGTGTTACCGGTGCATCTTTAATATCGGCCAGTTGCAATAACATGGTGCGGTCGCCTTCGGTAATCAGGAACAATTGCGTGCGCGGCATGGTGATCATTTTGCTGGACATTTCAGTCGGCAAATCCGAACTGGTACGCACCAGGTTACCACGCGCAAATTTGATGGTATTGCTATCCAACCAAGCCGCCACTTCATCCAAACTCTTGGCCGCATCCACCGCCGCTTTGGTTTTGGCGTCATAATCTTTACTTGCCAGCACCAATTGTTTCATATCAAACTGTTTGCGCTCAGAAAAGAACTGCGGTTGCGCTTTGAAATAAGTTTCAATTTCGGCCTTGGTTGGCTTGGGCACATTAGCCACCACTTTTTGCATATAGGCCTGGGTGATGATTTGGGTTTTGGCGCGCTCAATGGCTTGCACCACACGAGGATCACGATCCAATTTATCTTTGGCGGCTTTGGCAACAACCAATTGCTTATCGATCAAACCTTCAAGCACTTGCTTGGACACCGTCGCTTGCTGCGCAGCTGGCACATTCTTACCTTGCAGCTCTTCATTCACTTGATGTGAAGTAATTTCCTCACCATCCACACTAACCAAGGATTGCCCTGCACGCTTTTCCTTGTTACCGCAGGCAGTAATGCCAAGCATGGAAATCAAAACCAAGGCCAAAACTTTGGCATGTGGCCTTTGAGATAAATTAATCGTGGGCACCCAGCCCTCAAACATTGCCATATCAATCCTCTTCTTTTTAAATAATACGATAAATATACTTGCTCAAACATCCATAAAGTGCGCATTATACCACTGGCACTTGAAATTCCATGGGTGAAGATACCTGAAAATCCCAAGCCCGTCAGGTCTGATTCTGACACAAAATTGTGACACAAGATTATCGCACTTGGCTTAATGTGCGTTCTCGCGTTTCAAAACAACCCAAACTGTGCGTACAATAATCCACAAATCCAGTGTCAAGGACCAACTCCGCAAATAATCCAGGTCAAATTCAATTCGCGCCTGCATTTTATCCAATGTTTCTGTTTCGCCACGCAAGCCATTCACTTGCGCCCATCCGGTAATGCCTGGCTTGACTTTGTGGCGTAACATATATCCCTTGATTAATTTTCGATACAATTCATTGTGAGCCACCGCATGGGGGCGTGGCCCGACAATACTCATTCTGCCCTGAATCACATTAATGAATTGCGGCAACTCATCAAGCGAACTGCGACGCAAGAAAGCGCCCACTCTGGTAATGCGTGCATCGTCTTTGGTGGCTTGAACAATTTTAGCTCCGTCATCAGCCACGGTCATGGTACGGAATTTATACACTAAAATTTCTTCGCCATACAAACCATAGCGCCGCTGACGAAAAATAACCGGCCCTGGCGAACTCAATTTCACAGCCAGGGCGATGATGAGCATGATGGGCGTGAGCATAATCGAAATCAATATGGCCAATACCACGTCCGAGGCGCGCTTGATCACACTATTCACACCAGTAAATGGTGTTTCACAAACGGCCACCACCGGCATGCCCGCCAAATGATCGATACGCGCTTGCATTAAATCAAAGGTATAAATATCGGGCAAAAAATACACCGAGGTGGTGGTATCTTGCAAATCGTCGAGTAATTTACGGATCCGGGGTTGGGCCGAAATGGGTTGACTAATATACACCATTTTAATATTGTGTTCATGCACAAAGTCGGATACATCTTCCATTTTGCCAATTAAAGGGGCACTGCGCCCCATTGGGTGGCGGGTATCACCCCGGTCATCAAAAAAGCCCCGCACTTCCATCATCAGATACGAATTATCCAAAATCCGCCGTTCAAGACGCAAGCCCACTTCATTCACGCCGACAATAATGGCACTGCGAATTTCATCACTGCTACGCCGCACAAACGCCAATTTACGCAAAGCCAAATGGCTCAAAAACAAGACGCAAGGGGTTAAACTGACCCAGGTCAGTAATACATCATCGTGATAGCGGTTGATTAAATCGGTGGCGCTGCTGATCCAGTAGAGTATTGCGACGGTGATGATCCAACCGACAAAAATATCGCGTGCGTAGGCCAGCATCTTGCCACTACGCCAGCTACGGTAAGGATCGATTTGTTCGTAGACAAACGAAGAAACAAAAAACACTAAAATGGCGAGTAATAAATAATACCCGCTGAAGTGTTCATCGTGAAAAACGGTTACCAGATACAGCATTCCCCAAATGATACTTGGGTCAAGTAAGCGTTTTGAAAACGAAACGACTGGAATATCATCAACTGTCATTATAACCTTATTTAATATTTAATTAAAATTGATAGCGCACATTTGCATTCAATCCATTCGCGCGATAGGCGCGTTGAGGAACATTGGAGCGCAAACGCTCAAAATTACTCGACAGCCCCAGTTGCACATGTTGCAAGGGCGTATAGGTGAGGCCAAGCGTAATGGTGCGCGATTGTTCCATCTGCAGTACTTCGCGCTCCACCACCCCTAAAAAATCACGTGATTCAATGCGAATATTTCCGTCAAGCCGAAGCTTGGGCGCAGGCGTCCATTCCCAACTCATGGTGCGTCCGCGATTTAAGGTATAGCTAGTAATTAAATTATCCACCGTGCCGAGTTCATGATAAAGCTGCCCTCGCAATGTAACGCGACTCGTCACTTCCCATGCGCCCCGCAAAGTGGCATTATTACCACTAAAATCACGGTTAAAATCATTTGGAGCCGGAAACAAACCATGTTTTCGCTCGGTACGCCCGCCACGAAAATGCAATGAAGTCTTGGATAAGGTATACCAATCAACCACAATTTGCGCTTCGAGTTGATCGTAGTTAAAAAAGCCAAAGGGCAAAACACTGCCAACCAAATCTCGCGCAATATTGGGAAACTGCGCTTGCTTTCGGTGCAGCGAAAATCCAATCCGACTCGGCTTACGGCCCCAATAATTAATGGCTAACTCATGTTCCTGCAAATTACGGTTACCCGACTGCTGCGCCAACAAATCAAAACTATAACGATTCTTCACCGCCTTTGCCTGAACATCCCAGGACGACAAAAGATCCCACTTAACACTCACTGTATCGCTCTTTTGAGTACGCAAATTGCGCTCTTGATCATGTTGCTCGGTAAACGGCGTCAATGTCTTTGTGGAACTTGTACCAATATTGCCACTCCATTTCGAACCCAGATGCCAATTCCAATTCGCTTGCACATCGCTGCTATCATTATCCAATTGCGTAAAGCGATCAAAACTCGTGCGCGCCAAATTCAACCGTGCATTCACAACTTGCCGCCCAATGTCGCGCTGTATGACCAGCCCCGTTGTGACAGTGCGAAAGTTATCAGACAATTCGGGGGTAGTTAGCCTGAACAAGGGGTTATCTCTGAGTTCATCGGGTATGCGAAATACATTACTATCAAAACTCTGGGTATAGTCGGCATACGGATACAGCCAACTGACCGGAAAACTCGATTGCGCCCACGCGGCATCACTGACAGCCAGCCCGGCCAGCCAAGCCAGCCCAAATACAGCGATATGAGAGGGCCACGGTCTCACCAATAACTCCATTTTGCCGTTTGCAATACCCACAAACCCAGCACGCCATTGGTGACGGCATGCGATAAAATCGGCGACCATAAATTCTCACTGCGCCGATACAAAAAATTATAGGCAAGACCTGCAACAAAACCCGCCAGCAATAAACTATGTTCACTGGCAAACAAGGCGGCGGTAATGAGGAAGGCTTTCAAGCTGGTAGCAGCCGGTTTGGCTTGCAAAAACTCGGGGTTATCGATCCAGCGCATGATAAAGGAGCGCCAAAATAATTCTTCCATGACGGGCACCACCAGGGCAGCACCACACCAGCGCACGCCAATCAAGGCCCAGTCCAGGGTCGTACCCGCCTGCAGCCAATTTAAGGGGTCGGTTTTGGATTTGATCATCATCCACGGTGCATTCAAATTAATCCATAACACAAACACAAAAATACCCACGGCCAAGGCCAAGACGACTTGCGAGAATGGCAATTTGACCCGCAATTCAATATAGTCGCGACGGAAATATAGGATCAGGCTCAGCACCACACTGATTTGCAGCAAATACAACCAGCGCAAATCGAGCTTCGATAGACCCATCGATTCCAATCCTTGTTGGATAGGAATAAATAACATATACGCCGCAAACGGTAAATACCGCGCCATTGTCACTCGTTCAAACATGCTCTCTCTTTCTATTCACGCCATCAACCAAGCCGACAATCATAACACTATCAGCACACCGACAGCGATTAATCGCCTTCAAAAACCGTTTTTTGTTTTGTCAACAAGGCATGGTAAGCCCGATGAAAATCGTTGGTAGACATACAAATGGCTTGCGCCTGCGCCTCGGCTTCCAGTGCCTGGGCCAAACTCATGGTCCATTCCTGCTGCAACATCCGCTTGGTCATCCCCAATGCAAAAGTGGGGCCGTGCGCCAATTCTTGCGCCAGAACCTTTGCATCGGCCTGTATCGCTTCAGGAATACACAGACGATTAAATAAGCCCCAATGCTCGGCTTCAGTGCCACCGACACTACGCCCGGTCAATAATAATTCGGTGGCGCGTCCTTGTCCGATCAAACGTGGCAACAGTGCGCAAGCGCCCATATCACAGCCAGCCAAACCCAAACGCACATATAAAAATGCCAGTTTGACGCGTGCTGTGCCAAAGCGAATATCGGCCGCCAGGGCCAACATCACACCAGCCCCCACGCACAAGCCATCAATTGCCGCAATAATCGTTTGCGGGCAGTTGCGCATCGCTTGCACCAAATCACCAGTCATCCGGGTAAAGTCGAGCAAACCTGGCATATCCAGTTTGGTCAACATACCCAGCATATCCTGACTATCCGCACCCACACAAAAATTCTCACCCGCTCCGGTGAGTACCACGGCCTTGACATCGTCAGCATACATCAGGTCGCGAAACAGATCGCGTAACTCGGCAATGACTTCAAAGCCCAGGGTATTTTTACGTTCAGGATGTTGCAAGCTGATCGTCGCCACCCCTTGGGCACAGGTAAAACCCACATTCTGGGGTTGATAATCTGCCAACGTGGTACGAGCACCCGATACATATTGTGCTTGCCCCGGTAAATAATGCATTTCTTCCTCGCTTGTCAATCAATGTCAATCAATATCAACCAATGTGAATCAATGTGAATCAATGTGAATTATAGGCAACAGATGCGCCGGGTATCACAATTTAATGCACACAAATCGGCGCGTCCGGCTGCGATGATACCATTGGCGTGGTCTGTTCCTTCAATTCCACCAGCCACAATCGTAGCAATATCGGCTTCATTGCGCACCCGATCCGAAAATGGCGTTTGAAACATACGACCATCCAACGCAAACGTCTGGCTGCGGATCTGGCCCGATGCGCAATGAATCATATCCGCACCCGCTTGTTTAAACAGTTTGACGATCATGACAGCCTCATCCGGGGTGATACCATGCTCCAGCCAATCATAGGCGGAAATCAACACGCTCATCGGTTTTTGCATGGGCCAAGCCGCCCGAATGGCGGCAAAGACTTCCAAAGGATAGCGACAGCGTTTGATCAAGGAGCCGCCAAATTCATCGGTGCGCTGGTTGCTCAACGGTGAAATAAAGTTTGACAACAAACAGTCGTGAGCACAATGCAATTCAAGCCAATCAAAGCCGGCCGCATCGGCCGCTTGCGCAGCGCTGACAAAATCGGCCAAAATGGCGTGCAACCCGGCACGACTGGTTTGCGACACCGCTGACACAGTTGACACAGTTGGCGCGCCAGCATGGCCAATTTGCAACGCAATACTGGCATCGGTGTTTTGATGCACGAAATCGGTCACCCGCCGCCACGCCGTAATGTGTTCGGGCTGATATAGCCCGGGGCAATCAGCGGAGCACCGTCCTGACGCTGAAACGGCGACCATGTCGGTCAATACCATGCCCGCCCCACCCGTTGCGCGAGTACCCAAATGCTCAAACAGCTCATCGCCCGGCATACCATCCCGGGCGCAATATTGCGTCATTGGCAAGAGCACGATGCGGTTGGGCAATACCACGCTGCGCAATTTAAAGGGCGTTAACATCGGCGGCTGCGATTTTTCCGGCGCTGCCAGCATGGCATCCTGACAGGCACGCTCAGTCAACCAGCGCTCGTAGCCTTGCACATAGCCGGGGTCGCGTTTGCGCATACTCTCATGCGACAGGCGCTGACTGCGGGTGAGGAGTGAATACGCAAACTGCGGCGCATCCATGGCGGTATAGCGATTGACGTTTTCAAACCAATCCATTGAATTGCGCGCCACAATTTGCAATTTAACGATTTCAGCCATTCTGACCTTTTGATAGTGCGCCAGATTATCGTGCAAATCAAATGGCTCCTGCCCCAAACAGCGTGCCAATTCGATCGCATCTTCCAGCGCCAGCTTGGTGCCGATTCCCACTGAATAATGGGCGGTATGCGCTGCATCGCCCAACAACACCACCGGCACCGCTTTGCCATTGAGTTGGTTCCAATGTACCCATTGCTCACAGACAATGCGGGCAAACTTGATCCAGATTCCCGAGCCGCGCAAATGGGGCGCATTAAATAATAAGCGCTGGCCGTCCAATTGTCGATAAAACAGCTTTTCACAAAAATCAAGCGTTT
>CAMBDR010000005.1 GCA_945864765.1 Janthinobacterium lividum
TGGGAGCAAGTGATTGAACTCGCTGGCCAAGGCCTATTTATGGCGAAAACAAGTGGCCGCAATGCATGGGTTGGATTTATTGCCGATAGCGCCATCCCAACCGATATCAAGCTGCGCAACCTGCTGCACGCCCCCCAGGAGATCGCCGACGATGGTTTTATCCACATCGTCTCCAACTTGAACGGTGCAGGGAGGGCCAAATTTTGAAACGCAGGGTGATCTGGCTAGTCTTTTTTTGCAGTGTACTCATGGCAGCACTGGTGCCGCTGCACGCCAGTAACGATAGCGATAGCGATACGCTGAAAAAAGTACGCCGCACTGGTGAATTGGTCATCGGCTATTATGAGGGTGAAATTCCTTTTTCTTATGTGGATGGCAAAGGCAATGTGGTTGGCTACTCCTGGGACATTATACAAAAAATAATTCCAAGCATTAAGAAGCACTTGCAATTGGATAATTTAAAAATTACGCCACAAGTTTTAACTTTGCAAAATCGCTTTGCCATGATTCAAAACGGCCGGGTCGATCTCGAATGCGCCGCCAGCACCCATACCCGGCAGCGAGAACAAAGCGTCAACTTTTCCAATACCATTTTCATCAGTTCCATTCGTTTAATGACCAACCGAAATTCAGGTATCCGCGACATTCCGGATTTGGCGAATCGAACCATCGTGACAAAGTCAACCGCGACCGCAGAACAACTGATTAGCAAAATCAAGCTGGCAAAAAATATTGATTTCAAAACCATTGTCGCCTTCGACCGCAGCACCAGCCCACTCATGCTGTTACAAACTGGTCAGGCCGATGCGTATTTACTCGACGATGCCCTACTTTATGGCGTGATTAATGAATCGTGGCGACCGGACGAATGGCTGGTGACCGGGCAAGCACAATCATTTGAAGCTTATGGCTGCATGATGCGCCATGGGGATAACGCATTCAAGCGCGTCATTGATCAGGCGATTGCCGATTTAATGAAGTCAGGCGAGGTGGAGCGACTCTACCAAAAATGGTTTATGTCGCCCATTCCGCCAAAAGGCCGTACCCTGGAATTTCCACTCAGCAGTTTAATGAAGAATTTATTTAATCGCCC
Source organism: Janthinobacterium lividum (assembly GCA_945864765.1). Classification (GTDB taxonomy): domain Bacteria; phylum Pseudomonadota; class Gammaproteobacteria; order Burkholderiales; family Burkholderiaceae_D; genus CAMBDR01. Next base: position 1,094 of record CAMBDR010000005.1, read on the forward strand.
CGGCGATCAACCCTATCAATAGCTTACCCATCACCAATATGATGCTCATTCATTTATTCTAACCGGGCGCGCCATGTTCAAACGACGAGCACTGTTTCATAAGTACGCACTGATCTTTGGTAGCCTGGTCAGTGGCTCGCTGTTGATCTCAGGTTTGGTTGGCATTCATTTTTCATACCAGGATCATCGACTGGCGATGGCGCAGTTACAACAAGAAAAAGCCAACACCGCTGCGGTTTGGATTAGCCATTTTCTGGCCGATCTGGAGCAACAAATTGCCTTCACCATGCCGCGCAAACCGGGTTTGGATGCGCTGGCACAACGACGACTCGAAATTGAAATTTTGCGCCAAATACCGATGGTGAATCAAATCATTCTGCTGGATCAATCGGGTCACGAACAAATTCGAATCTCGCGCCTGGGCCAGGATATTGTTGGCAGCAATCGCGATCTGTCGCAAGAAGCCTGGTTTCGCAAGGTCAAACCCAACCAAACCTGGCATAGCCCCATCAGCTTCACCCCCAATAATGAACCCACGATGATGATTGCCATGGCGGTGGGGCCGCACGAAGCCGGGATTACGGTGGTGCAAGTGAATCTCGACTTTTTGCTCGATGGCATTACCCGCATCAAGGTTGGGCAGGCGGGCTATACCTATGTGGTCGATAATGCCGGCTTTTTAATTGCTCACCCGGATTTGTCATTGGTTTTAAAGAAAACCAATTTATCCCAACTTAAGCAAATAAAACAAGCGCGTGACAATTTAAAAAGCGGCACCTTAATGCAATTGCAGGGCGTGAACCTGGAAGGTGCCAAAGTGTTTACCGCCTATAGCGCGATTGCGCAATTGGGTTGGACCGTGTTTGTCGAACAACCCCAGGCTGAAGCCATGGCGGCACTGCAAAGCTCGGTGTTAGGTGCCACATTTTTATTGCTGGTGGGTTTGGTAACGACTATCATCGTCAGTATGATTTTGGTTCGTAAGATGGTGGTGCCCATTCATGCCCTCAAAGAAGGAGCAAATCGCATCGGTTCGGGTGCGCTCGAATATCGGATACAGGTCAAAACCGGCGACGAACTGGAAGAATTGGCCGACCAATTCAATCGCATGGCGGCGCAATTACAGGAGTCTTACCTTAACCTGGAACAAAAGGTGGCAAGTCGCACCCATGAATTGGTGCTGGAAAAAGAAAAAGTCGAGCTGGCGCACCATCACATTGCTTTACTCAGCGATATCGGGCGGGATATTACAGGCAGCTTGAACCGGGAAGATATCATGCACAGCCTGTACCGCCACATCCACGATTTAATGGGATTAAAAAGCTTTGGTATCGGCTTTTATTTACCGGAAAAACAAGTCATTGAATTCCCGTTTGTCATCAATAACGGTATCCGGATCGAACCCTATTCACGCGATATGCGTAACCCCAAGCAATTCGCCGTATGGTGTGTGATGCATCGTAAAGAAATCTTCATCAATGAACGCGAACAAGATACGCCGCAATATATTCCCGACCTTGATTTTGAGAGCGAGCGCCGTTTTTTCAAAATCGGAGACGATGAGCAATTTGCCGAGTCAGGAATGTATGTACCGATGCGACTGAAGGACAAAGTGGTGGGCGTGATTTCAGTTCAACACCCGCAAAAACACCAGTATCTGCGCTTTCACCTGGACATCTTGCGCACTCTGGCCTCCTACGCCGCCGTCGCGCTCGATAACGCCCACGCCTACGAGCAACTCAAAAGCGCCCAGGAGCAATTGGTATTCCAGGAAAAAATGGTATCCCTGGGCACGCTGACGGCGGGGGTCGCGCATGAAATCAACAACCCCGCCAATTTTGCCCATGTGGGCGCGTTTAATTTAAAAGCCGAGTTGGCGCATTTCCACCAGTTTTTATTGCAACTGGCGGGCGAGGAAGCCCCACCGGAGTTAATCCAAACCCTGCAAACCCGCATTGATGTGCTCAACCAACACCTTGCCACGATTAGCGAAGGCACCATCCGCATCCGCGATTTGGTCAAGGATTTACGCACCTTTTCCCGGCTCGACGCAGATGAAAGCAAAGAAATTGCGATTGCCGATAGCCTACACTCCACCGTTAATCTGGTACGCATGCAATATATTGAATCGACCGATATTGCGCTCAATCTGGAAGCCAACCCCGTCATCGAATGCTGGCCAGCCCAACTCAATCAAGTGTTTATGAATTTGATTGTCAATGCCTGTCAGGCGATTGAATCGCGCCAGCAACAGCAAGCCGGGCCGGGCTTATTATCCATTAGTAGTCGCGCCGATAACCAATGGCTCACGCTCACCTTCGAAGACAATGGTCTTGGCATGTCCAAGGACACCCAGGCCCATATTTTTGAGCCTTTTTTCACCACCAAAACGGTAGGTGAAGGCATGGGCATGGGCTTATCGATTTCCTTTGGCATTATTGAAAAACATCGCGGCAAAATGGAAGTGCAATCGACCCAGGGCGTGGGTAGCTGCTTTACCATCAAGCTACCATTGCGCCAAAGCGCCATGCCGGTTTTGGGGGCGCTATGAAATCCTGGATGCAATTATTGATCACCGTGGCCATCCTGGCGATTCTGGCACTCGGTTTCACCCTGTTCGGTGGCCTACCCAAGCTGGCAGCTGGCATCGGCTTGGCATTTGGCATAGGTAGTATGGCGCTCTCGGTGCTACTCTTGGTGCAACTACGCAAACAACAACGCCTGGCTGAAAAACTTGATTTGGCACTGAAAGAACAGCAAGACCTGCAAGACAATGCGGCGGTAGGCATTGGTTTGGTACGATCCCACCGAATTGTGCGATGCAACCGGGGCCTGGAAGAAATGATGGGCTATGCCAATAACGAACTTGACGGCCAGCCTGCCAGCCTACTATATCTGAGCCAGGCCAATTATGATGAAGCCAGTGCACAAATTGCCATGGCACTACAGCATGGCCAGCGCGCGATCGGTGAAATCACCATGCGGCGCAAAGATGGCAGCACGCTTTGGTGCGACTATCAGGTCAAACGCGCCAACGCCAACCATGGCTTAACCATCGTGGTACACGATATCTCGGCGCGCAAACAAATCGAAGCCTCGCTCAAGCAAGCCCTGTTGGAACAACAAGCGATTTTCGATAATGCCCATGCGGGTATCGTTTTTTTGAAAGATCGGGTGGTGCAGCGCTGCAACGCCGCGTTTGAAAACATGTTGGGTTACGATCCAGGCGAATTGACCGGACACTCGGCCCGGCAGTATTACCCCAATGATCAATTATGGTTATCCCACGGTATTTTATGGTATCCCTCATCGAGCTTACCGCAAACCTTTGACGAAGAATGGCAATATCAACGCAAAGATGGCAGCCTGATCTGGTGCAGCATTCATAGCAAGCTGATCGACCCGAAAGATTCTTCCAAGGGGGTGATTGCCTTGCATCTGGATATCACGGCAAGAAAAGCCAGCCAGGCCAAATTGGTGGAGGCCAAAAAAGGCTTGACGCGCAGCCTGATCGAAGTCGCGGAGCAAAAAGCCAATATCGAGCTGGCCCATCGCAATATTTCCATTTTGAGTGAAATCGGGCGCAAAATCACCGCCACCCTCGACCGGGAAACGATTATGAATATCGCCTATCGACATGTGCGGCAACTCATGCTGACCGATATCTTTGGCTTTGGCATGATTGATGAGGAACACAATATTCTGGACTGCGTTTATTCGATGACCCAAGGCCAGCGTTGCATGTCTTATACCCGCCAACTGGATGATCCGAATCAACTCTCGATTTGGTGCATACGCCATCAAAGTGAGATTTTCATCAATGATATTGAGTCCGAAGCCAGCAAATATGTCGATAGTGCCGGACTGACAACGATTCATCTGGTGCGTCTGCAAGACAATGAAAAAGTTGCGCCGCCATTAGCCATGATCTACGTGCCGTTGATCGTCAATGAACGGGTGTTAGGCGTGATACGCGTGGGTAGCTTCACCAAAAACGCCTATCAACAAGTGCATCTCGACATGCTGGCCACACTCGCCTCGTATGCGGCGATTGCGCTGGATAATGCCGACACTTATCAAAAACTACAAAGTGCACAACAGCAATTGGTGTTCCAGGAAAAAATGGCCTCACTCGGTACACTCACCGCTGGCGTCGCGCACGAAATCAACAATCCGGCCAACTTTGCGCATTTGGGCACGTTTAATTTGAAATCCGAGTTGGCGCAATTCCATACCTTTTTGCTCGACCTGGCAGGCGATGATGCGCCGCCCGAGCTGGTAGAGAGTTTGCAGAGGCGCATTCAAGTGCTTAATGAACACTTGGCCACCATTACCGAAGGCACCACCCGGATTCGTGATCTGGTCAAAGATTTGCGCACTTTCTCGCGCCTGGATGAAGCGGAATGGAAGGCGGTGCCAATTATTGACAGCCTGAACGCCACCATCAATCTGGTACGCACCCAATATGCCAATACCGCCGAAATCCGCTGCCAACTGGATAGCAATCCGGTGCTCGATTGTTGGCCTGCGCAGTTGAATCAAGTGTTTATGAATCTGATTGTGAATGCCTGTCAAGCTATTGCCAGCCGTCAGCAGACCAATCCGACGCCAGGCATCTTAAGCATTCGAAGTTGGCAGGATGGCAATTGGCTGGTTTTGGAATTTGAAGACAATGGCGGCGGCATGTCGGATGAAACCATCGCGCATATTTACGAACCGTTTTTCACAACCAAAACCGTGGGCGAAGGGACGGGCCTGGGTTTATCGATTTCATTTGGTATTATTGAAAAACATCGCGGCAGTATCAATGTGCGCTCGGTGCTGGGGGAAGGGACTTGCTTTACGCTGCGCTTGCCTTTATCGGCTACCGTAACGGGCGCGGCTACTGGATTCCCGCCTGCGCGGGAATGACGGAAGGGATGGTGATGGGGTGATGGGGGACTGCATGGTCGCTGCTAATGTTGAATCGGCGCATCGACCGGGATGTCAATCACAAAAGTGACCCCCGCGCCCACTTCACTAAAGACACTGATATTGCCACCTAATAAAGAAGTCACGATATTGTAGCTGATATTCAAACCCAAACCCGTACCGCCACGCCCCAGTTTGGTGGTAAAAAATGGATCAAAAATGCGATTCATATGATGTTCGGCAATGCCGCAACCATTATCACTAAATTCCAGCACAACCCGCCCACCCATTGCCGCAGTGGCAGAAATGCGCATCACGCCGCCTTGCATATTGTCAAAGGCATGGGTCATTGCATTATTGATCAAAGCAATCAATACCTGTTCCACCGCACCGGGGTAGCTATCCATTTCAATCGTACCAGGCAAACGCAACTCCAGGGTATGGCCTGCGCTTTCTATTTTTTCATGCATCATGGTAAATACTTCGCGCACCAAATGGCGCAAATTAAAGCTGCCGCGCTGAGCACTGGCTTGATCGATGGCAACTTGCTTAAAGTGAAGAATCGACTCAGCCGCCGTATTTAAGTTGCGCATCATCAATTCGAGCGCATCAAAACTTTGCTGAATATACTGCACCAATTCACTGCGCGTCAACTGCCCCGCAGCAACTTTATCATTGGTATCCGAACTCATGTCTTTCAAGGTAGAGGCCATCATCATGCAATTACCCAGCGGGGTGTTTAATTCGTGTGCCACGCCCGCCACCAGCGAACCCAAGGCGGCCAGTTTTTCACTGCGGATTAAATCGGCGCGCGTCTCACTCAATTCGCGCACCAGTTTCTCCAATTGATGATTGATTTCCTGCGCTTCCACCTCAGCCCGTTTGCGATCCGTAATTTCGGTCATGATGGTGATAAATTGCAGCATCTTACCGCTGCTATACAGCGTTTTGCCATGAATCAGGAAGGTGCGCCCATCCGGATTGGTACGCTCATAACGGTGCGGGAGAAATTTACGCACAATGGCCATGCGCTCGGTAATGGCCTGCTCAATATCGCATTCAGCCTCCCCCTCCAACCCGCCGTGCTCCAGCATGATGCGCAGCAAATCTTCATACGAGGCACCACTCACAAAACAGTAGGCTGGCAAGGTCAGCATATCCATCACGGCGGTATTCCACAACTGCAATTTTAAATCCGCATCGAACACGATAATGCCCGCCGGCATATTCTCCAGAATCTCACGCAAGAGCAAAGTTTGATGCCGCATTTGCTCCTGCATTGCATGCTGTTCGGTAATATCCTGATAGGTGGTCACAAAACCACCGTTGCGAATCGGAATGCCGCGTACCTCCAGTACCGTACCATCGGGCCGGGTGCGTTCAAAATGATGCGCCTCAAACTTCAAGGCACGCTCCATGAAGGCTTGCAATTGTTGTTCCGGGGTGCGCCCCGGTTGAGGGCCATAATCACCCCGGGCAATATTAAAGCGCGCCATATCGGCCAAAGTGGGCGGATTATCGGGATCGAAAAAGTCTTCATCAAACCCGGTCAGGCGCAATAATTCATGATTCCACGAAACAAAGCGCAAATTGCGGTCAATAATCGTCACCCCACCGGGGAAATTATCCAACACGGTTTGAATTTCATGGCGCGTTGCCTGCAATTCTTTTTCCAACCGACGCAGGGGCGTGATATGGCGCGCTGTCACCAGCACCCAGTGGCTATTGGCTGGATCGGGCCAGGTGAGATTAATCAAGGTGGTGGCCAATTGATCATCGGCCGATTGAAACTGCCATTCGAAGTGCTGTAAGCCACCCTCCCGCGCAGCCAGAACATGCGCATCCCATACCGCAATCGAGGCATCGCCATTGGCCTGGAGCAAGGGGAAGTAGCCATGAATCGAAGAACCCAGCAATTGCGCCGATTGAACGCCGAACAAGGTCGCCGCGCTATCATTGCAATCTAGCACGATCTGTCGATCAAGAATCAAGAATGATTCATTGGCTTGTTGCATCAAAGCCCGATATAAAGAATCTGGCAATGGCGTCATATCAGGATCGCGAGCATCATAAATGAAGGGAAAAATAGTCGATTGCCATAATTTCTGAAGGCAAGCCTAATAATACGCTGAATTACTGTAATACGCCTCGACACGGCTTGGGTTACGCAGTTCGCCCTGGTGAACTACGTAACTCATCGCCGAAAACACAACAATATACAACAAACCACAACCATCACAACTCAAACAAACACATGATATCCGAAATTGCAAACAACCCTATTCCTACTTTATTTCATGACCAATCGTTTCAGCAGAGCGCTGCAATATCGTCATCATCGTACTATGGGCCGCGACCGGATCACGCGCTACAATCGCATCCAGTACCGCTTTATGCAAAGGCAGCGAGTAAAATGCATCCTCAGTATTATTCGCCGACACCGTAAACATAATCCGTAAGCCTTCACGAATCATATTACCCAGGGGCACCAGTAAGTCATTGCCCGTGGCCGCCAAAATCGCTTCGTGAAATGTTAAATCGGAACTGATCCAATCATCCATATTGGTTGCCGTGGCCATGCGGTCATAGCAAGCAGTTAAATGAGCCAATTGCTCCGGCGTATGTTGCGTAGCAGCAAGTGAAGCGGCATACGGCTCAAACATTTGCCGCATTTGCATTAATTTTGGGGCAATTGCTTGAAAACCGCCATGTTCACAATACCAACCCAATACGTCTGGATCGAGCAAATTCCAGTCTTTGGCTGGGCGCACGCGCAAACCCACACGCGGACGCGATTCGAGCAAGCCTTTTGCCGTCAGAATTTTAATCGCTTCGCGCATGGCCGTGCGCGATACGCCATTTTCTTTTAATAATTCGGCTTCATTTGGCATGATCGCGCCGGCCGTATATACGCCTGATACAATACCAATGCCCAGTTTGCGCACTAAAAAACCATGAATAGTACGCGAAGAAAAAGAAGAATTGGTTTGCCAATTAACGAAAGTGTCCACAGAATTCAAAGTCCCATCATCCAAAAAAAATAAAGTGCCTCATTCTACTCTGCAATATTCGAACAGGTATATCAAAAATTAACCACTTTGTCATAATCCCGGCCATTTTAGAAGCTTTCCTCAGGTTTTTAAGCAATTGCGGGGCAAATGCCACACAATTTCTGCTTGACGAAAGGACTCACCGAGGCGATTACCGGGGGTATGGGGCAACCTATGAATACACTGCGCACATGCAAAGCACACGCACCATCTCAAAAACATTGAAGCAAGCCGATAGGCCGGATTTTGTTACGACAAAGCCCTTGCGAACTCTGTTATGACAGCCATTCCTCTAGGCGTCAAATTGCTCTGACGCTCAAGCTTCCTACCCGCACGCTCCGCGAGTCACATCAACGCGTGCCTATTTGGAATTGCACCGGGTGGAGGTTACCGCGTTTCACCGTAACTAAATACGCTCGTCTCTGTGGCCCTGTTCCTCGCCTTATACCATTGAAGGCTTTCAGCGGACGGCCATTAACCGTCACCCTACTCTTTGGAGTCCGGACCTTCCTCCCGTTAAGCCAACAGCCACGACGTTACCGCTGTGGCCTTGAACTCAACCAGCGACTGTCTGGCTTGCTTCAGCGCAGATTGTACCATTTGCAACCTGTCTGTGCCAGTCCGACGTTTTATAATTGAAAACTCTTGCAGTAACACGTTGAATCTTCCGTTTCACTCATTTTTCTGCTACGGTATCGTTTTCCATGGTTTACTGGCTTTTCTCACCTTTCTAACCTTTTTCACACGCAAACCCTGCGCCCTCATTATGCCTACTACCCGCTCGGGCGGCCAGATTTTGGTCGATGCCCTGAAAATCCATGACGTTGACCTCGCTTTTGGCGTACCTGGCGAAAGTTATCTGGATGTATTGGATGCCTTACACGATTCCCAGATTCGCTTCATCATCAACCGCCAGGAAGGCGGTGCCGCATTTATGGCCGAAGCCTATGGCAAAATGACGGGCAAACCTGGCATTTGCTTTGTTACGCGTGGCCCCGGTGCCACAAATGCCTCGATTGGTGTTCATACCGCCTTCCAGGATTCCACCCCGATGATTTTATTCATCGGCCAGGTTGGCAACGACTTCATTGACCGCGAAGCCTTTCAAGAAATTGATTACCGCCGCATGTTTGGGCAAATGGCAAAATGGGTCGCCCAAATTGATCGCGCCGAGCGCATCCCGGAATACCTCGCCCACGCGTTCCAGGTTGCCACCAGCGGTCGGCCCGGCCCGGTGGTATTGGCGCTACCCGAGGATATGTTGATTGCACAGGCCAGCGTGGCCGATACCGCTCGCTACCAGGCCGTACAAGCAGCACCCGCCGCCAGCCAGATGACGGCCTTGCACGAATTACTCAAAAGCGCGCAACGCCCACTGATTTTACTTGGCGGTGGCGGTTGGACCGATCAGGCTTGCCAGGATTTACGCCAGTTTGCCCAAACCAACCAAATTCCGGTGGCGTGTAGTTTTCGCTGCCAGGACTTACTCGATAACCATCACCCCAACTATATTGGCGATGTGGGCATCGGCATTAACCCGAAACTGGCAGCGCGCGTCAAAAATGCCGATTTATTGATTGCGATTGGCCCGCGTTTGGGTGAAATGACGACCAGCGGCTACACCCTGCTTAGCTCGCCCGTACCGCAGCAGCAATTGGTGCATGTGCATGCCTCGGCGGAAGAATTGGGCAGCGTATATCAAGCCAAACTCATGATTAATAGCGGCATGCCGCAATTTTGTGCCATGTTAGCAACACTTGCCCCGCTCGATTGCAGCGTCTGGCAAGCCAGTGTGGCCCAGGCCAAAGCCGAACTGGCCGCATACCAGACCCAACCACCGATTTTTGCTGATGGCCAGGCCCCGCTTAATTTATGGCAAGTCGTACAAGAAATCATGCGCACCTTACCTGCGGACACGATTTTGACCAATGGCGCGGGCAATTACGCCTCATGGGCGCATCGCTTCTACCGCTACGGTGGCAAGCGCACCCAACTCGCCCCAACCAATGGGGCCATGGGCTATGGCGTCCCGGCGGGCATCGCTGCCAAGATTATCGACCCTGAACGTACCGTCATCACCTTCTCCGGTGATGGCGATTACATGATGAACGGGCAAGAACTGGCGACCGCCGTGCAATACCAGGCGGGCGTGATTATTTTGCTCTTCAACAATCAAATGTATGGCACCATTCGCATGCATCAAGAACGCGATTATCCGGGCCGGGTCTCGGGCACGCAACTACATAACCCTGATTTTGCCGCGCTGGCGCAAGCGTATGGTGCGCATGGCGAGGTCGTCAATTGCACCGAAGAATTTCCGGCGGCCCTGGCACGTGCGTTACAGCACACCCGCACACAGCAATTACCCGCCATCATTGAATTGCGCTATGATGGCAACCTGATCACACCCAATGCCACCCTGGAGACGATACGCCAGCAAGCCCTCGCCAAGCGCGGCAGCCAATAATGGACAATATACCCTTATGGGTGCAATTACTTGCACTGCCCATCCTGATTCTGATCTCGGCGTTTTTTTCCGGCGCTGAAACTGCCTTAATGGCTGCCAACCGCCAACGCCTGCGCCATCTTGCCAAGCGTGGCAGCCTGCGTGCTACGACTGCCATCTGGCTGCTGGAGCGCGTTGACAAACTACTGCCACTACTTCTGATCGCCAATACGATCCTCAACACCGCATCCGCCACGCTGGTCACGTCGATCGCCATCACCACCTTTGGCAATAACCAGCATGTGATTACCATTGCCACCGGATGCGTGGCCTTTTTGCTCATTGTATTTGCCGAAATTTCGCCCAAAGTCATCGGTGCCACTTATCCGGAAAAAATTTCCCTGTTTTCCAGCATGCTGCTCAAGCCCATGATGGCTTTTGCCAAACCGGCAATCTGGTTCGTTAATTTGTTTGTGAACGTGTTCCTGAAAACCCTGCGCATCAAAACCGGTGCCACAGCACAGGAGTCAAACCGGGTCTCGCCGGAAGAACTGCGCTCGATCGTACTCGAAGGTGGTAATTTTATTCCGCAAAAACACAAAAGCATTTTGCTCAATCTGTTCGACCTGGAAACCATTTCGGTGGAAGACATCATGACGCCCCGCATTCAAGTGGAAGCGCTGAATCTGGCAGTGTCGGTCGATGAAATCAAACATCAGCTCACCACCTGCTACCACAACAAATTACCGGTCTATGAAGGTGAAATCAATCACATTGTCGGTGTTTTACATGTACGTAAAGCCTTGGCCTTACTCAATCAGGAGTCCGACATCACGGTTGAGCATTTCCGCCAACTATTAAATCAACCTTATTTCATTACCCAGGACACCGGGGTTTTCACCCAACTGCAATACTTTCAGGAAAATCGCGAACGCCTTGGCATTATTGTTGACGAATACGGTGAAGTACAAGGCATCGTCACGCTGGAAGACATCATCGAAGAAATGATTGGTGAATTTACCACTTCCATGCCCGGCGGCGCACGTGTCGATGGCATTCATTGGGACGAGGCTGGCCTTTGCATGGTGGAAGGTTCGAGCGCTTTGCGCGACTTAAACAAACGCCTGAATTTACACTTCCCACTGGATGGCCCAAAAACCCTGAATGGCTTAATTTTAGAATTTTTACAAGATATACCGGAAGCCAGCATGAGTTTGAAAATCAACAACTGTGTTGTAGAAATTATCCAAGTACAAAATCAGGCGATTAAAATGGTGAAACTCAAACGACAAGACGACGTTGAACCCGGCGATTTGTCGTAAAATATTAAGTCAGCAACAACAATCGCTTGACCAATTCGAGTACGCAAGGCATCATCAAAACTATTTCCTGGAAATTTATGTTCTGGCCCCACACTGGGCTACACTATCCATCCTGACACCATTTTATTTATTGACTGAATTTAACTATTTATGGCAGCCGTCCTCCCTACTCCAACCTCCAGCACAGCGCTTTCCGGGCTGGCGCGTGCGTTGCTGCAAGCCGGACGATTAACCGCGCAGCAAATCGATGGCATCAATAGAAAAGCACAGCTTGACAAAACCTTATTTATTGATGCCCTGATCGCCAGCGGCGGCATTGATGCGCGCAGCCTCGCCATCTTTTGCTCTGAAACCTTTGCCTACCCCCTGATTGATTTGCTGGCCATCAATTTTGCGGCGCTACCGCAGAAAATAATCGATCCCAAATTAATGCAAAGCCAACGCGTGATTGCCTTGTCCAAGCGCGGCAATAAAATTTCAGTGGCGGTATCGGACCCAACCAATACCCAGGCCCTGGATCAAATCAAGTTTCAAACCGAATCCACGGTAGAACCGATTCTGGTGCAGCACGATATCTTGCTACAGCTTTTGACCAACCTGGGTAAAAGTGCCGAGCAAAGCATTGCCGACATGGTGGGCGATGAACAAGATATTAATTTTGCAGAAGAAGACAACAGCGCATCCAATGCCGCCAGCGATGCGGCCGCCAGTGAAATTGACGATGCACCTATCGTCAAATTTCTGAATAAAATTCTGATGGATGCGCTCAACCAGGGGGCTTCCGACATCCACTTTGAACCATTTGAAAAGTTTTACCGGATTCGCTTGCGGGTCGATGGTGTGTTACGTGAGCACGCGCAACCACCAGTTTCGATCAAAGACAAATTAGTGTCCCGTATCAAAGTCTTATCCAAACTCGACATCTCTGAAAAACGCATTCCCCAGGATGGCCGGATGCGCCTGATCCTGTCGCCCACCAAAGCCATTGATTTCCGGGTCAGCACCCTGCCCACCCTGTTTGGCGAAAAAACCGTGATGCGTATTTTGGATGCCACGCAAGCGCAAATGGGGATTGACGCACTCGGTTACGACCCCGATCAAAAGAAAATACTGTTAGACGCGATTGAACGCCCGTATGGCATGGTACTGGTCACCGGCCCGACTGGTTCGGGCAAAACCGTGTCGCTTTACACCTGCTTAAATGTCATTAACAAGCCGGGTATTAATATTTCCACCGCTGAAGACCCGGCCGAAATTAACTTGCCGGGTGTGAATCAGGTTAACGTCAATGACAGAGCGGGCCTCACTTTTGCCGCCGCGCTCAAATCATTTCTACGCCAGGATCCTGATGTCATCATGGTGGGTGAGATTCGTGATCTGGAAACAGCGGATATCGCCATTAAAGCAGCGCAAACCGGGCATATGGTGTTTTCCACCCTGCATACCAACGATGCCCCGGCCACCTTGACGCGTTTAATGAATATGGGGGTGGCCCCGTTCAATATTGCTTCATCCATCATCTTAATTACCGCCCAACGTCTGGCACGGCGTCTGTGTACCTGCAAAAAGCCGCTGACCACCAGCGATGAAATCCTGCTTGCAGCCGGATTCCTTGAAGAAGAACTCGATGGCACCTGGCAGCCGTATGGGCCAGTGGGCTGCGAGCGCTGCAATGGCGGTGGTTACAAGGGGCGGGTGGGTATCTATCAAATCATGCCCATCACCGAAGCCATTACCAGCATTATCCTGCGTAGCGGCAGCGCCATGGAAATTGCCAAACAATCGGAATCAGAAGGCGTCAATTCACTGCGTCGTTCAGGATTAATGAAAGTAAAACAAGGCCTCACCAGTTTGGAAGAAGTACTGGGTTGCACCAATGAATAGGAGAATATAATATGGCAACTGCATCGCGCCCTGCCACCACTGCGGCCACCAAAGAATCGGTCTACGCATGGGAAGGCAAAGATAAAACCGGTAAAATAGTACGCGGCGAATTACGTGCTGGTGGCGAAGCCATTGTCAACGTCACCCTGCGGCGTCAGGGTATCATCGTTACCAAGGTCAAAAAGAAATCGTACACCAGCGGCCAAAAAATCACGGACAAAGACATTTCCCTGCTCACACGCCAACTGGCAACCATGATGAAGGCGGGCGTACCACTGCTGCAATCGTTTGATATTGTCGGCAAAGGCCACTCCAACCCTTCGGTTGCCAAATTGGTCATGGACATCCGCTCGGACGTTGAAACGGGAACCAGTTTAAATCAGGCCTTCCGTAAATTTCCGCTTTATTTTGACCCCTTATTTTGTAATTTGGTGGGGGCGGGTGAGCAAGCAGGTATTTTGGAAGACTTATTAACTCGCCTCGCCATCTACAAAGAAAAAACCCTTGCCATTAAAGCCAAAATTAAATCCGCCATGTTTTACCCGGTCTCGATTTTGGCGGTGGCATTTATTGTGACCGCCGTGATTATGATTTGGGTGGTGCCCGCGTTTAAAGATGTGTTTAAGGGCTTTGGTGCCGACTTGCCTGCACCGACCCTGTTCGTGATCGCCATTTCCGACTTTTTCGTCAAGTTTTGGTATTTGATTTTTGGTGGCATATTCGGTTCCCTGTATATGTTTTTCCATGCTTGGCGACGCTCCCTGGAAATGCAGCGGGTGATGGATCGACTTTTATTAAAAGTGCCCATTTTCGGCCCCGTCATTCGCAAAGCCACGATTGCCCGCTGGACTCGCACCTTGGCCACCATGTTTGCGGCGGGTGTGCCACTGGTCGAAGCACTTGACTCGGTGGGTGGTGCTTCAGGTAATGCAGTCTATCTGGACGCCACCAAAAAAATCCAAAATGAAGTCAGCAGTGGTACCAGCTTGACCAATGCCATGGTCAACGCCGAAGTATTTCCCAATATGGTGACGCAAATGGTTTCCATCGGTGAAGAATCCGGCGCACTCGACGCCATGCTGGGCAAGGTCGCCGACTTTTTTGAAGATGAAGTGGACGAAGCAGTGGCATCCTTGTCCTCCCTGATGGAACCCTTGATCATGGTGATTCTGGGTGTCCTGATTGGTGGCTTGGTGGTATCGATGTATCTGCCAATCTTCAAACTTGGTGCTGTTGCAGGATGATGGATCTTCTTTTGTTTCAAGCGCCGGGTAGCCTGTGGGCTACCTTGGCAGCGGCATGGTTTGGCATGATGATAGGCAGTTTTCTCAACGTCGTGATTCATCGCATGCCGATCATGATTCAGCGCGAGATGGAAAACATCTGCGCCGAAGAATGCTGCAACACACCGATACCCCATCCTGACCACTATAGTCTGGTGACACCGCGTTCAGCCTGCCCACACTGTGGGCACCAAATTACCGCGCTGGAAAACATCCCTTTATTTAGCTACTTTGTGCTGTTGCGCGGCAAATGCAGCAATTGCAAAGCCAAAATATCGCTACGCTACCCCTTTGTCGAAGCCCTTACAGGCGGCCTCTCTGCGCTGATGATTTGGCATTTTGGCAGCGGCTATGTCGGCATGGCAACCATGGTCTTTGGTTTTTTAATCATCGCCATGACCTTTATCGATTTCGATACCAAATTACTGCCCGACGAACTGACCTATGGCTTGCTTTGGATCGGCTTACTGATCAACTTGCAGGGTCATTTTGCCCTGCTGCAAGATGCCGTGATTGGCGCGCTGGCGGGTTATTTGGTTTTATGGGGCGTCAATAGCCTGTTTTACCTGATTCGTAAAAAACAAGGCATGGGCAATGGCGACTTTAAATTGCTGGCCGCGCTGGGCGCATGGTTTGGCTGGCAAATGTTGCCGACCATTATTTTACTGTCTTCGGTCGTGGGTTCGGTTGTTGGCATTCTTGGCATGGTCTTGATGAAACGTGACAGTGATTTCAAAATCCCTTTCGGCCCCTATCTGGCGGGTGCGGGTTTGCTGGCCTTATTTTATGGCAAAACCTTAACGGATCTCATTTTTACCTTAATGCAATGAATCAGGCGCGACCATTTGCCCGATTCAGCGTGGGCGTAACAGGCGGCATTGGCTGCGGCAAAACCACGGTAACCGATCTGTTTGCGCAACTGGGCGCATCCTTGATCGATACCGACATTATCGCCCATCAACTCACTGCTAAAAATGGTGCCGCAATTACACTGATTGCGGCAGAATTTGGTGCGCAATTCATCAACACGGACGGGGCCTTGGATCGCAGCAAGATGCGCGAGCTGGTTTTCACCCGGCCTGACGCCAAAAACCGCCTGGAGGCCATCCTTCACCCCATGATAGGGCGAGAAACAATACAACAAGCAAACCAGGTACAAGGCACATACTTGATGTTTATCGTGCCATTGCTGGTAGAATCACGCACATGGAAAGAAAAGGTGGATCGGGTATTAGTGATCGATTGCCCGGAAAGCCTGCAAGTAGCGCGCGTGATGGCGCGAAATGGCATGACAGAAACTCAAGTTAAGGCCATAATGGCAACGCAGGCATCGCGTGCCGAGCGTTTGGCGGCAGCGGACGATGTCATCCAGAATCAGGGAGAAATAGCCGCACTGACGGCCCAGGTTGCGCATTTGCACCAGCAATATTGTGCTTTTAGCCAGTCAACCTGAATCGTCGGTGCAACAAAGTGCAGCGCAGCAGTATTTTTAGCGCTAATTGCCAGAAAATTACGGGAATAATTACGGGATTAATTCCGGCCTATAAAGGGATGTCATTTTGATCATCTACGAATACCCTTTCAACGAGCGCATCCGGACGTTGTTGCGGTTAGAAGACTTATACGACAAATTCAGGTTCTTCGTCCACCAGGAACATGCGCTGCAGCATCATATTGCGCTGGTCACCATCTTTGAAATGCTCGAAGTGGCGGGCCGTGCCGATTTAAAGTCCGATCTGTTACAAGAACTGGAGCGGCAAAAAAACACGCTATTGGGTTATCGTGCCAATCCAAATGTGGAAGCGGAGGCGCTGGATGCGATTTTGGCGGAAGTGGATCAGGTAGCGGCTGCGCTTTCGACAGCGCAAGGCAAGACCGGGCAGCATATCCGCGACAATGAATGGTTAATGAGTATTCGTGGCCGCACCATTATTCCCGGTGGCGCTTGCGAGTTTGACATCCCATCTTACCACGCCTGGCAAAATCGCCCGGCCCAGGCGCGCTTTAACGACATTGCCAACTGGTTTGCGCCTTTGGTGCCCTTATTTGATGCGCTGGCGCTGGCCTTACGCCTATTGCGCGACTCGGGCGGCCCGGTCAAAATGATTGCGCATACTGGCAGCTACCAGCAAATGCTGCAAGGCAAGGCGTATCAAATGTTGCGTTTGATGGTGGATGAAAGTTTAGGTGCGATACCGGAAATTTCGGCCAACAAATACATGCTGTGGGTACGTTTTACCACCCAAGATGGCGACATGAAACCAAGGCCGCTGGAAACGGATGTACCGTTCAAGCTGATTTTGTGCAATTTCTAAACCGAATTTATTAACCCTTATCCACGTCACTCAAAAAGCAAATCACACATGGCTACCCGCGTCAACTGCCCCACTTGCAGCAAATCCATCGAATGGAACCCGGACAACCCGTATCGGCCGTTTTGCAGCGAGCGCTGCAAGCAAATTGATTTGGGGGCTTGGGCGACGGAGCAATATGTGATTCCGGGCGGGATGCCGGAGCCGGATGCGCCGGATGCGCCGGGGTTGGGGGAATAAGCCCTGCCGCGAGGATTGGGAACCAACTTACTTTCAGCCAAACCATTTCCCTGAGTCGCCAATGAATATTAAAAATCTGCATTAAGCGTGGACGACGATTCTAAGTCGCGGCAAACAGAAATATACTTTTGATTCCCTGAGCGGATGGAGAAAAATAATGGCAAGTAATGCAAAAAAAGAACCCGCCATAACGCAATTGAGACAGGCACCGGGCTTGTTTGACAGTGAAAACATTAAAGGTGTTTTATCCAAAACACACACGAATGAGTTGGTCATTGCGCTGTGCGGGCCAATTGGTTCCCCATTGCATGATGTGAGTGACAAACTGAAGGAGATGCTGTTCGATAAATTTGGGTACGAAGAGTGCAAAATCATTCGGTTAAGCACTTTCATCAAGGAGCAAGCCAAAAAAGCAGGGAAATCTATTGATGAGACGCCTGCATTCAAAAAAATAAACGCGCTAATCGATTTTGGCGGGCGCTTGCGGGCAACCCATGGTGGCAGTGTCCTCGCGGAATTGGCCGTACATGAGATCCGATTGGAGCGGGAGAAATTCAAAACTGAAAATAATAACCAAAGACATGAACCGCGAAAAATCTGCCACATCATTGATTCAATAAAAAATCAAGAGGAACTGGAGCTATTGCGCACCGTTTATCGTGAAATGCTTTACGTCGTTGGTGTTTTTTCCCCCATGGATATACGGGTGAAAAATCTTGAAAGAATGCCGATGGAACCTGCTCAAATATATCAGTTGATTGACCGTGACTCCGGCGAGGAATCAAAAACCGGGCAAACGGTGCGGGACACTTTTCCGCAATCCGATTTCTTCCTGCGGATGGACGCGTCCACCAATTCGCAATTGGAAGTAAGGGTGGAGCGATTTTTGCATCTTATTCTTGGAACAAAGATCATCACGCCGACATTAAATGAAACCGCAATGTATGCGGCGACTTCTGCGGCTGGTCACTCTGCATGTTTGTCGCGGCAAGTGGGGGCCGCCGTAACCGATGAGAAGGGCGAGCTAATTTCAACTGGCTGGAATGACGTGCCTAAGTTTGGTGGCGGCCTATATATGAACCAATCATCGCATGACCCCAATGCCGAACACGACCATAGATGTTGGAATATTGAAAATGGAAAATGTTTTAATGACGATGAAAAATCCCTTCTTGCGCAAAACCTGATTGAAGTTCTTAAAGATGTCATAGCGCCCGAAAAAAAGGAAGCTGCGTTAAAATTATTGGTTGAAAGTTCCAAACTGAGGGGATTAATCGAATTTTCCCGATCAATTCATGCAGAAATGCATGCACTTTTAAATGCAGGGAAAATTGCCGGCAACAAAATCAAAAATGGGAAATTGTTTGTGACAACGTACCCCTGTCACTCATGTGCGCGCCATATCATTGCAGCAGGCATCGCCGAAGTTTACTACATTGAGCCATATCGAAAAAGTCTGGCAACCAAATTACACGGCGATGCAATTTCAGAAAATGAGAGCGACACCACGAAAGTCAGAATCCTGCCCTATGACGGTGTTGCCCCAACGAAATATCTATCCCTCTTTCGCATGACACCAGATTCCAGAAAATTCAATGGTAAAATGATTAAAATTAATGCCAAAAATGCCACACCAAGATTGGAAAAAAGTCTTGAAGCCTTACCCGCACTAGAGGCGCTTGTAGTAAAATCGCTTGAATCAAAGAATTTAATCATTATGAAAGGAGTTGACAATGAAGAAGGATAATTTTACGCAACTTACTTTTGATTTCTGCTCGGATAGCATTATTCAGGAAGGTTCATCTCAAGCAATTGCGCCGCCTTTTGAGAAAAAAGTACTCTATCTTGCGCCTTATCGCCAATCAAAAGAGCAAGAACGTAATGCGCAGCTTTATAAAAATATTTTCGACTCCATCAAACACATAGGCTGATCGCGAACCGTTCTTCGCAAAAATCAACGTAAAACCCGGCGCAAATCCGGCCCGATATTGCGCTGATCCATCACCGTCAGCACCCGCTTCTGGCTCAAATCGGTCAAGCTAAACTGCGCCATGCCGCGCGCCGCGTCGCCCAGTAACAGCTGGGCTTGGTATAGCACAATTTCATCCACCACACCCGCTTGCAGCAACGCGCCATTTAAGCGCGCGCCAGCTTCCACCATCACTTCATTCATTTCGTGCCCGCGCGCGACGCAATCCTTCAAGGCTTGCACTTCGGCATGATCAAACCCTGCGGGCTGGGTACCCCCCAATCGCGGATTGGGCATGCTGATATATAACGCCCCCTGCGCCAAATCGAGCGCACGCTGCATAAAGCTGTGCTCAGTGGACGAAAAATCGAGAGAAAAATCAGGCATAAAAATCCACCATCAGCTTGATGGATCGATTTGATCATCCGTTTTAAGGTCAACCGGATTCATAAAAATCATATGCCCATGCGCCGCCTTGGCGCGCAAATAGGCTTCATTTTGCGGCAACACCCCACTCACCAATTCTACCCGCTCTGCCACCTCCACCCCCACCCGCTGCAAGGCTTCAATTTTATACGGGCTATTGGTCATCAGGCGCAACGCCTTGCCACGATATAAATATTTGAGCATATGGCCCGCATCGTCAAAAGTGCGCGCATCTTCCGGCAGTTTTAACAGCGCATTCGCTTCATAGGTATCATGTCCGCATTCTTGCAATAAATAGGTGAGCGCTTTGGCAAATAAACCAATCCCGCGCCCCTCTTGCCCATTCAAATACACCACCGAACCATAACCACTCTCAACGATTTTATCCAGTGCCGCATGCAGTTGCGGCCCGCAATCACAACGCACCGAACCAAAAATATCGCCCGTGGCACAACAAGAATGAATCCGCACCACCGGAATCGCCTCGGCCACCGCGTTAAATTGCTCTTCACCCAAAGAAAGAATCGAACTCACCGTGAACGCTTCACTAAATTTGGTGAAAAAATCATAATCGATGCGCCCTTCTTGCAAGGTTTCCATAATCTTGCTGCGCGCTTGCTCAGAATCAAGAAAATACAGATACCAATTGAATTGCACGATTGCACCGCCCAAGCGTAAGGGCAGGCGCACCGGGCCGAGGATGTTATAACGGGTATGCACGCCATCGCTACTGCCCGATGGCATGAGATTATGCGCCTGATCAAACTCGATGACGCTAAACTTACTTTCAACGTAGGGGATATGTCTAAATTTTAAATCATAATACATATGCAATTAATCCGATCTGATACCAATCGCGCCAATGTGTCCTGGGCCTTTGTGTCTTGGGCTAGCCATGATACACGTGAATCAAGCTCACCGCAGCCAAGCTGCGCAGGTTCGCCGCCCCAACCCGCAAGTTTTTTTCATGCAGCGCCTTTTCATTCTATTTATTTCAATTCTTCGCGCACAAACGCAACGAAAAACCAAGCCAATGTTTAAATCAGCGATTGCGACACAACACACGACCTTTTACCCGCCCCCCAAGCCCTTGCTGTGCCCGTACTCATTGGCGTGGCACCCACATGGAACCGTAGTATCGGCGGGTAAAATCGGCTATCATGAGGCCCATTACGTTTGCTCATCCCATAACTGATCACCCCCTACACCCATGCCCCAGCCAACTACCCCGATTTTAACGCTTGATCAATTAAGCGTGCGCTTTACCACTTCCGAGCGGGTGGTTGACGCTGTTTCCGGTTTATCGTTCTCGATTGCGCCCGGTGAAACCCTGGCCGTGGTGGGGGAATCCGGCTCGGGCAAATCGGTTACCGCGCTGGCGATTATGCGTTTGATTGAGCAAGGCGGCGGCACCATTCACGGTGGCAGCATGCAGTTTCAGCGCCCCGGCGGGGCCATGCTGGATTTACGCCACGCCAGCCATGCCACCATGCGGCAAATTCGCGGGGCCGAAATCGCCGTGATTTTTCAGGAGCCGATGACGTCGCTCAATCCGGTATTTACTATTGGCGAGCAAATCGCCGAATCGATCCGGCTGCACCAGGGCAAAAGCTTTGCCGCCGCCCAGGCCGAAGCCTTACGCATGCTGGATCGGGTGCGCATCCCCAACGCCGCGCAAGTACTCACGCGCCACCCGCACCAGCTTTCGGGCGGCATGCGCCAGCGCGTGATGATTGCGATGGCGCTCTCCTGCCAACCTGCGCTGTTAATCGCCGACGAACCCACCACCGCGCTGGATGTGACCACGCAGGCGCAAATTTTACAATTAATCCGCGAATTGCAGCAGGATAGCGCGGCCATGGCAGTGCTGTTTATTACCCACGATATGGGCGTGGTCGCCGACGTGGCCGACCGGGTGGTGGTCATGTGCCGGGGCGAGCAAGTCGAAACCGCCAGCACAGCGGCGATTTTCAACCAGCCGCAGCACCCTTACACGCAAGCGCTGCTGGCAGCGGTGCCGCGCCTGGGTGCGATGCGCGGTAGCGACAACCCGGCCCCCTTCCCTTTGCCCGGCCAGCCGATGGCTGGCAGCAGCACAAGTACCAGCGCCAGCACCAGCACCAGCACCAGCGCGCCACACTACGACGGCCCGGCGCTGCTCAAGGCGCGGCAAATCTGCACCCGTTTCGACATTAAATCCGGCTTATTGGGCCGGGTAAAACAGCGCGTGCATGCGGTGGAAGGCGTGAGTTTTGATTTATACCCCGGCGAAACGCTGGCCCTGGTGGGGGAATCGGGCTGCGGTAAATCCACCACCGGGCGCGCCATTTTACGGCTGGTGGATTTGCAGGCGGGCAGTGTCGAAATCGATGGGCGCGATTTGGCGCAACTCTCCAAAACCGAACTGCGCGCCATGCGCCGCCAGATTCAATTTATCTTCCAGGACCCCTTCGCCTCGCTCGACCCACGCTTAACGGTGGGTTATTCGATCATGGAACCGCTACTGATCCACGGCCTGGCCGAGGGTGCGCAAGAACGGGTTAAGCAATTGCTGCTGCGCGTGGGTTTGCTGCCCGAGCATGCCCAGCGCTACCCGCACGAATTTTCTGGCGGCCAACGCCAGCGCATTTGCATTGCACGGGCTTTGGCGTTGAAGCCGAAAATCATCATCGCGGATGAATCGGTGTCGGCGCTGGATGTCTCGATTCAGGCGCAAATCATTAATTTGCTACTGGAATTGCAGCAAGAACTGGGTTTGGCGATGATTTTTATTTCGCACGATATGGCGGTGGTGGAGCGCGTGGCGCACCGGGTGGCGGTGATGTATCTGGGCCAGATTGTAGAAATCGGCCCACGCCGCGCGATATTTGAAAACCCGCAGCACCCCTACACGCAAAAGCTGATGGCGGCCATTCCCGTGGCCGACCCCGGCCGCCGCCCGCTGACGCGCACACAGCGTGGACCATTCAACAACGATGAATTGCCCAGCCCGATCCGCGCGGTGGGGGATGAGCCGCAGCGCGTGGTTTTGCATGAAGTGAGTCAGGGGCATTTTGTGGCGCAATAAGCGGCTACATTTTTCTGGCTCGCAGAATATTGCTCAGTGGAATCACGCGCGGCCAAGTATCGGGCATGGATTCCAGTTCACCGGACTGGCTTTCAAAGGCATGGATTTGCTGGTTCAACAAAGCGCCATCCCATTGAGTTTGAACTTGATCCTGGTAGCTCTGGCCGATCCCGGTTTGAAACAGCGCATAGATATTTCCATCATCCGGGGTCGGGCCATCCTGCCACTCGGCCACGCCCTGCCCTTGCGGGTGCTCGGCCAGCTTCTTGCGCAGTTCCGCTCGCGTGATCACGTCCAGCCCCTTGCGCCGCAGCACCATCAAACCGGGCGCAATAAAATCAACGGTGCGCAGCAATACCTTGCGCACTGCGGCCAAGATGGGCGGCACGTGCAAAGCACCGTTGCGCATGCCCATCCGCACATACACCAGGCCTTGCGCCGCCTGTGCCAGCCGCAACTGCGCCGGGGTTTTATACCAGGCCACCAAAACCATTTCTTCAGCGGGCGGCGGTGCGCGCAGGGCGCTGCTGTATTGATCTCTTTCATCGAGTGTAAAGTTGCCATACGGCACCCGCTCTTGCTCGACTTTGTAGGCTTGTGAAACGTGGAA
>CAMBDR010000006.1 GCA_945864765.1 Janthinobacterium lividum
AATCGGCTTGAGCTTCCTGATCCAAAAAGAAACATGACCAGCTATTTTTGCAACATTCGGGCGCGTGCCCAAGGATAGGTGCGAAAGCGTCCTGCGCAGGTGATGCTCCATCTCTTCGACCACATCGGAATCGATATCCAACTTAAGCATGAAGCGCGGCTCCAATTCGCCGGCTATTTCAAATAGCACGTTCTTCCAGTGGATGTGTTCGTAACTCATTTTTTAGGGGAAATATAAAATGGGGAGTCCTTGAACTGTTCCGTCCAGGATTTTGCGTTGTCACCCGTCTGGGCATCAATATCCGCCAAAACTTGGCGGCAGCCTTCGATGATTCCATCGTCAGATAATTCTGTTTCGTGGTTGTCTGCCAAATGTGGCAGCTTTTTTTTGTCTGCAAAATCAGACCCGCCTTCACGTGCGGCAAATCCAGTCCATTTAGGCATCGCGGTTCCTTTCTGAAAATTGTAATTGATAAAATCCATTCATTCTGGAACGAATACCGTTTATTTGTCGCGCAGCAGTCGCACCTGATAAAACGGGTTCAACTTAACCGACGGCAAGCGGCGGCGGCTATGGGGATAGTATCACAGTCGATGGGAAATTGCGCCTGCAAATATCAGTATTTCGCAACCCAAAGAATTTGATGAATTGGTGCAGATCGGCTTTAATTAAGCCAAGTTGCTGCGCCGGTGAATTGCACCGCGTGGGCAGGGGTGCTCACGCGGCGGGTTTTTAAAGTGTATCTTCTCTATCAATGCAAGATTGTCGGTTACACTAAGCCTACCTCAGTCAAAAAGGAAAAACCATCATTAAGATATCGTATCCATTGAAAAAGTATCTGCATCTTTTCGCCATCGCCCTGTCCGGCCCCTTGTTGGTGAGTTGCGGCGGATCGGATCAACCCAAATTGCTTGCCGTCGATACCGCATGCAGCCGCATCAGCGATACCGGCTCCGTCGTGGTTGGCTCCGGCGTGCCCGGTGCCCATCCCTGCCTGAACCCGCTTCCGGCTTCCGACTCGGCATCCAGCCAGTGTATGCCAAAACTTATATGGTAGTCAGCGCCAACCCGCTCGCTTCCAAGGCCGGTTGCGATATCCTTAAAGCAGGCGGTTCCGCCGTCGATGCCGCCATTGCGGTACAAGCCGTGCTTGGCCTGGTGGAGCCGCAATCGTCTGGCCTGGGTGGCGGCGCGTTCATGTTGCATTACAATGCCCAAACCAAACAAGTGCAATCCTATGACGGGCGTGAAACCGCCCCCGCTGCCGCAACCGAAGATTATCTACGCTACATCAGCAGCAGCAACCATGCGCCACCCTTGCCCGCAGTGGGCACCGCTGCGTTTGCCGGCGTGCGCGCCAGTGGCCGCTCAATCGGTACGCCCGGCGTCATGCGCATGTTGGAGTTGGCCTACCGCGACAATGGCAAATTGGCCTGGGGCAGTATGTTTCAATCCGCCATCAGGCTCTCGCAAGACGGCTTTAAAATCAGTGGCCGCCTGGCCGACGCCATTGCACTCAATCGCACCAACTTATTGCAAGACAGCGAAGCCACCGCCTATTTTTTAAACCCCGACCTGTCCCCCAAAACGCTGGGCACCGTGCTAAAAAACCCCGATTACGCCCAAACCTTGGACGCGATTGTGCGAAACGGTGCCGATGCCATGTATACCGGCCCCATCGCACAGTCCATCGTCGATAAAATCCACGCCACCAGCGGCGGCGGCACGACCCCCAGCGCCATCACCCCCGGTTTAACCGAATTGTCCGATCTGGCCAATTATTCGGCCAAACGGCGCGATGCCATCTGCCGCACTTACCGCAGCTACTGGGTGTGCGGCATGCCACCGCCTTCCTCCGGCGGCTTGGCCGTAGCGCAAACCCTGGGCATGTTGGAAAAATTTAATATGGCCACCTACGCCCCCGCTACCCTCGATTTGTATGGCGGCAAACCGAATGTAACGGCCGTGCATTTGATCAGCGAAGCCGAACGGCTGGCCTATGCCGACCGCAATAAATATGTGGCCGATACCGATTTTGTGCCCCTGCCGGGCGGCAGCCCGAGCGCCATGCTGGACAAAAACTACCTGCTCTCGCGCGCCAATTTAATCCGCATGGATAAAAGCATGGGCACGGCCAGCCCCGGCGTGTTCGCCAATACCCCGGCGCGAGGCTTAAGCATTGCCGAAGGAAAGGGCACCACCCATATTTCCATCGTCGATAAAGACGGCAACGCGGTGGTGATGACAACCACGGTGGAAAGTTCGATGGGCTCGTTTCATATGACACGCGGCTTTTTGTTGAACAACCAATTGACCGATTTCAGCTTCGACCCGTCGGACGCCGCCGGCCCCATCGCCAACAAGGTGGCAGCCTTGAAACGGCCGCGCAGTTCGATGGCACCAACCTTGGTGTTCAAGCAAGCCGGTGATGGCCAGCCGGGTGATTTTGTGATGGCAACCGGCTCGCCCGGCGGCGCGACGATTATCCAGTTTGTGGTAAAAACCCTGGTCGGCGCATTGGACTGGAATTTGAACGCGCAACAAGCCACCGCCATGGTGAATTTTGGTGCCGCCAACAGCCCCACCACCAATGTGGGTGGTGAACACCCCAACATCAAAACCGGTACGCCCGACGACCTATTGGTAGCCGGTTTAAAAGCACTGGGCCATACCGTGAGTACGGCGGCGCAATCGAGCGGGGTCAGCACCATCATGAAAACCCAGCTCAACAATGCCCCGGTTTTGGTGGGCGGTGCCGATCCACGGCGTGAGGGCCTGGCCCTGGGCGATGGCTTTACGCCTTGATGTCGTAAAGCTATCTGGTGCCGAACCGCCTTGTACTACAGGCCTATACCCCTGGCCTATACCACAGGCCAGCGCCGAATCGGCACCAGATTATTGGGCATATTGATGCCCGAAATCGCATGCAGGGTATTTTGCGCCTGATTCCACAGCGGATCATCCAGATTTTCAAACGCCTGCTTCAACCGTGCGCCCCACAGTTTGCGGATTTCGTTGAAGTAGGCATTGTTTTCATCGATATTGACGAAGTGATTGACGGAGAGGCTATTGGTCTCATACACCAATAAATCCAGCGGCAAACCGACCGAAATATTCGAGCGCAAGGTGGAATCCATCGAAATGAGCGCGCATTTGGCCGCTTCGTTGAGCGAGGTTTTCGGATTGATGACCCGATCAATAATGGGTTTGCCGTATTTCGATTCGCCAATCTGAAAATACGGGTTCTCACCATGCGATTCTATAAAATTGCCGGGTGAATAAAATTGGAACAGGCGACAATTCTCGCCCCGGATTTGGCCACCAAAAATAATGCCAATTTCAAAGGGAATATTAAAGGTATTGAGCGAGGTGGCGTCCTTTTGATATACCTGGCGGATCGCTTCACCAATCACTTCCGCCGCTTCAAACATCGAGCGCGCATTCCAGATGGTGCGCCCGCTGGCGGTGGCTTGTTCCGACACAATATTGAGCACCGATTGCGAAATCGACAGGTTGCCCGAAGTCATCAAGGTCATGACACGCTCGCCCGTTACTTCAAATACCGTCATTTTGCGAAACGTGCCGATATGATCCACCCCGGCATTGGTGCGTGAATCAGAAAGAAATACCAAACCAGCATCCAGCAACATCGCTACGCAATAAGTCATCATCGGCTCCCAAGACTAAAGAATAATGATCTTACCCTAAAGCTTGGGGCCGATGTTGCGCCACCATTGCCACTGTGTTGTAATCTTGGAGCTATTTTCTCAATTGTTGTTGTCGATTAACGGCACCAGAAAGTCTTGACTGATGCCGTTGCCCAACTTAAAGATTTGTTCAAAAAAGCGTTCCAAATAGCCATGCAAACCCGCTTCCAAAACTTCTTCGATGCGACTAAATTGGAGTTCGGCCAGCATCTTACCCGCCAGACGTTCGGTATCCGCCGACGATCTATTGCTCAAATCCTTGAGGTTGATGATGACTTCTTCCATGCAGGCATGCAGTGAACGCGGCATGTCGGCGCGTAGTATCAATAGTTCCGCCACGCGCCTGGGGGTGATCACGTCGCGGTATACTTTGCGATAGACTTCAAAGGCAGAAACCGAACGTAAAATGGCAGCCCAGTAATAATAATCGTCAGCCTTTTCTTGTTCGTTGACTTCGCCTTTGTCCGCGCCATGGAATTTGATGTCGAGCATGCGGGCGGTATTGTCGGCACGTTCCAAAAAGGTGCCCAGCCGAATAAAGGAAAACGCTTCGTCACGCAACATGGTGCCCATGCCGACCCCGCGCGACAGATGCGAGCGGTATTTGACCCATTCAAAAAAATTGCTCGGGTCTTCTTTCAAAACCGTGCTTTGCAACAGCGTTTTTAACTCCAACCAGGTGGCATTTTGGGTTTCCCACACTTCGGTGGTGAGCGTACCGCGCACGGCACGTGCATTTTCACGCGCGGCAGTCAGGCAAGCCACAATCGAGGACGGGTTGTCCGGGTCGCGCACCATGAAGTCAATCACGTCGGCAGCAAGCACGACGGGATATTTTTTGTCATAGGCAGCCTGTAGCTCGGAAATACCCAACACCGCGCGCCAGCCTTGCTCGGCGCTTTCTTCCGATTGTGGGAGCAGCGCGGTTTGAAACGTCACATCCAGCATGCGGGCGGTGTTTTCGGCGCGCTCGGTATAGCGGGCCATCCAGAATAAGTGATCGGCGGTACGACTGAGCATATTATTTCTCCAAAATCCAAGTGTCTTTGGTGCCGCCCCCTTGGGATGAGTTGACGACCAGTGATCCGCCTTTTAAGGCAACCCGGGTTAAGCCGCCCGGCACCATCGAGACGGTTTTGCCAGACAAAACGAAGGGGCGTAAATCGATGTGGCGCGGGGCAATGCCCGATTCCACCCAGGTTGGGCAGTGCGATAAGGCCAGCGTCGGTTGGGCAATATAGGCTTCCGGTTTGGCGATGATGCGTTCGCGGAATTGTTCAATTTCTTCAAGGGTCGAGGCCGGGCCAACCAACATGCCATATCCACCGGCACCATGTACTTCCTTGACCACCAATTGCGCCAGATTGGCCAGCACATAGCTGAGATCTTGCTTTTTGCGGCATTGGAAGGTGGGCACGTTTTTGAGTATCGGTTCTTCCGACAGGTAAAAACGGATCATGTCCGGCACAAACGGGTAGATCGATTTGTCATCCGCCACACCGGTGCCGATGGCATTGGCCAGCGTGACGCGGCCGGCGCGGTAGGCTTCCAGCAAACCGGGCACACCCAGCGAGGAATCGGCACGGAAAGCGAGTGGGTCGAGGAAATCGTCGTCGATGCGGCGGTAGATCACGTCTACCCGCTGCGGCCCACGTGTGGTGCGCATATACACGGTGTGGTCTTTGACGAATAAATCTTGCCCTTCGACCAGTTCCACCCCCATTTGCTGGGCCAGGAAGGCGTGTTCAAAGTAGGCCGAATTATACATGCCGGGCGTGAGCAAGACCACGGTCGGGTCATCCACCCCCATTGGGGCTACCGAGCGTAAATTGTCGAGCAGGAGATCGGGGAAGTGGGCCACCGGGGCCACTTTATTGCGCGCAAACAGCTCGGGGAATAGCCGCATCATCATTTTGCGGTCTTCCAGCATATACGACACGCCCGAAGGCACACGCAAATTGTCTTCGAGCACGTAAAAGTCGTCGCTCTGGCCTTCGAAATTGGCGCGTACCAAATCGATGCCGGCGATATGTGAATAGATTTGCGATGGCACTTTCACGCCCATCATTTCCGGGCGATATTGGGCATTGTTGAGGATTTGTTCAGCCGGGATCAAGCCCTCTGCAATGATTTTTTTGTCATGATAAATATCGTGCAAAAACATATTCAAGGCTTGCACCCGCTGCGCCAAACCTTTTTCCAGCGTGCTCCATTCCTGGGCCGGAATAATGCGCGGGATGATGTCGAACGGGATCAGGCGCTCGGTGCCGGCATCATTGCCATATACGGCAAAGGTAATGCCAACCCGGCGAAAGATTAAATCCGCTTCGGCCCGTTTCTTGGCCAAACTGTCTTCGGATTGCTGGGCTAACCATGCGGCAAACTCGCGGTAGTGTTTGCGCGGCTCGCCCACAGCAGGGGTATGGCTGGCGGGGTCGGCTGGTGCTTCGGCGTCTGCTTCGGCTGGTGCTTCGGCATTCATTGCTGAATACATCTCATTGAAAAATTCAGGCATGGCAGGTCTCAGGTTGGGTAGGTTAGTCAAGCTGATTGGTTTTGGGAAAAAACTGGCCCAGGATAGTTGGCATTTGAAGCAAATTGCATGCCAATTCTTGGGTCGTTGGGTAAGAGTGGTGTAACGGTAACGCTGACTTTCAATTGTTGTTCACCGCCGCCCAGTATCACGCCACGCATTGGCGTAACATCGAAAAAGTCACGGCCCCAGCCCACGGTGATGTGCTCATCTTGCACCAGGCAATGGTTGGTCGGATCGAAATCGACCCAACCAAAGCCGGCGCAATACACCGAAACCCAGGCGTGTGAGGCATCGGCCCCAATCAGGCGTTCATGGCCGGGGGCCGGGGTGGTGAGAATGTAGCCGCTGACATAGCGGCAGGCAATGCCCAGCGTGCGCAGGCAACCGATCATTAAATGGGCAAAATCCTGGCATACCCCACGGCGCAGGCGCAATACTTCCGACAAGGGAGTGGCAATGGTGGTGGCGCTGCCATCGAATTTAAAATCGTTAAAGATGCGATAGGTGAGCGCGAGCGCCGCGTCCAGCAAGGGGCGACCGGGTGTGAAGCAGGGCGCGGCGTAATCGGCCAGATCGGTGCTGCAAATGACATGCGGTGATTCGTACAGGTATTGCGAAATCTCACGCGAGGTGGCGGCGGAACATTGTTCCAGGCTGTCGCGCTTGGCTTCCCAGGGCATGGAATCATTGATTTGCGCCAGGTTTAAGCGCGGCTGCAGGCAGATCACGGATTCGGCGCGTACCTTGAGTTCCTGATGGGGCCGGGTAATGGTGACACGTTTGCTTAAATTGCCAAAATAATTGATCCGCTCAGAACCATCGTTGGGTAGCGGATCAATGGTAATGCGATGCGACAAGGTGGTTTGATAATCAAAATCGCGCGGCGTCATATGCAGTAATTGCTGCGATAAATTGACGTTGCGCTGGTAGGTATAGTCGGTGTCGTGCAAGATATGGTAAAGCGTTGCAGTGGAAACCGGAGCATAAGCGGGAACCGAAGCGGGGGATGTGAGGTTCATGGTATGCCCGTCCCATAATTATTGGCCCTGAGGTCGGGTTGCTGTTCGACCGGGTCCAGTTCGGTATTGCTAAAAAAGCGCCGTTCGATGCGTTCGGAAATGGTGTAGCTCGCTTGCATGATTTGCGCCAGCAAGGCTGACAGCGTTGCGCTGTCGTGGCGTAAATCGGTTTGCGGCTGCAGATTACGCAGCGCGTCGAGCACCGGAATCAAGACTTCAATGCTATACGAACTGGGTAAATGATAAAGATATTTACGCAAACCTTTTAATTGAAATATTACCGAGCGCGGGTTGGTTTCATCGAGCATTAATAAATCGAGAATCGGCAACCACTCAGGCTTGGCCATATAGCGCGAACGATAGGTGACGCTGCTATCGGCCAATTCCAGCAACCAATCGAGTTGGCCATCGGGCGGCATGGCCAGCGCGATCTGGATATTGCGGGTTAAAAATTGTAGGCGTTCAATCCAACGGCCTATCGATAAAAAGCGCCATCCCAGGTCGCGCGTCATGCCATCAAGCGCAAAGCCGGTGAGCGTCATGATCGAGGTGGCGGCGTCGTCGAGCAGGATTAAGGCATCGGCCAATAAAGGTTTTTGCACCGCATTGTCAACTTGTTGTATCATTTGATTAAGTTTTCGCCAATTATCCAGCGAGAGTCGTTCACGCAAATGAAAGGCGACGCCAAATAAATCGCGCAGCGATGAGGCAAAGCCCGGCGTATTGGCTTTCACCACGCTGGTAATGAGGGCGCTTTCGATTTGTTCGGGCGTTAAGGCGGCCAATGGGGTGGGGCTGCCGTTGGCTTGCCAGTGGCTGATCAAACCGGCGCTTTTACACAGTTTGGACAGACTCAACCATTCGGCACCCCGTGGCTCGTCGCTGGCATGCAAGCGGTTTTCCAGGGTGGTGCGGGTTAAGCGGGCGATGTTTTCGCAGCGTTCCAGATAGCGCCCAAACCAGAAAAAGTTATCCACCACGCGCGATGACAGGTGGGCGTCACCACGGCTGAGGGCGTCACTGGTGGTGGCGTGGTGTAGCAAGTGTTGCGGCGTGGTTTTGCCGCGCGCGGGCACCCACACGTCTTTGCTGGCGTTGCCGCGCTGCATATTGATGATGCGCGCATCCGGCCCACTGGCGACCCGGGCCAAACCACCGGGCATGAGTTGGTAGCCGGTTGGGGTAGCGCAGGCAAACACGCGCAAGCCAACATTGGCGCTACCCAGCGTCAAACCTTGTTCATTGGCCCAGATCGGCGTGGACGACATCTCCAATACTCGTTGCGCCACATAGTTTTGCGGGCGTAGCCGCATTTTGGCAATAAAGGCGGCGCGTTGTTCCGGGTTCAGGTCCGCGCCAAACGTCGGGGCCTGGCGTTGCTGCGGGAAGCTGGGTTTGATGACTAATTGATCAAATTGTTCGATGCTTTGTTGTAATGCATCTGGCTGACCGCACCACCAGCTATCGATGGAGGGCATCAGCAGGCTTTGCCCCATCACGCGCTGGCATAATTGTGGCAAAAAGCCATACAAAGCACCAGTTTCCAGCACATTCGCGCCTAAATTATTGGCGATTAATACATTGCCACGGCGCGCCGCTTCGGTTAATCCCACCACGCCAATCGAGGAATCGGAGCGCAGCTCCAGCGGGTCGCAATAATCGTCATCCAGGCGGCGTAAAATAACATGCACCCGTTGTAAGCCAGACAAGGTTTTCATCCATACCATGCCATCTCGGACAGTTAAATCACTGCCTTCCACCAAGGGGAAGCCCAAGTGGCGCGCCAGATACGATTGTTCGTAATAGGTTTCGTTATACGGGCCGGGGGTCAATAACACCATCAGGGGTGTTTCGCTGGGTTTGAGCCGGGTACCTGATCCGGCGCATTGGCGGCCCCAATAATCGAGGCTGTCGCGCAGGGTGGCAAAAAACGCGTCCAGGTCTTTGATTTTGAGTTCGCGGAACAAGTCAGGAAAGGCGCGTGAAATGATTTGGCGGTTTTCCAGCGCATACGCAGAGCCCGAAGGCGCTTGCGTGCGATCAGTGACTACTTGCCAGCGCCCATCCGGGCCGCGTGCCAGATCGGCGGCGTAGGTGTGCAGGGCTATGCCATCGAGCGCGCGAATACCGTGGCAGGGGCGTAAAAAGCCGCCATTGCCATACACCAGGCCCGCTGGCAACAAGCCTTCGCTCATTAAAGTTTGTGGGCCGTAGATATCCAGCAGGATATGATTGAGCAGGCTCACCCGTTGAATCACGGCTTCTTCAATGGTTTGCCATTCATCGCGCGCAATGATGAAGGGCAAGACATCCAGGCTCCATGGGCGCTGCGAGCCGCGTGGGTCGGCATATACATGGTAGGTCACACCATTTTCACGCACCTGCCGTTGCACCGTATTGATGCGTTGACGCACCATTTCGGGCGCTTCATTCTCCAGTTGATCGTACAAGGCCTTCCAGTGTGGCCGTACTTGCCCGCTGCTATCGAGCATTTCATCATAGCCCGATAGCTTGTGGGGGTAAGTGGACAAAAGCGCCTGCGGCATAATCGCTCCTCTATGCCTGCCGGCGCATATCCAGGGTTAATGGGAAGTATGGGTTGATCGGCTCGGTGTGGACTTCAATCGGCCCTGGCGTGTGCCCATGCGACCAAAAGCGCGCGAAACGGCGTGCCTCGGCTTCGTTGGCATTGACCGGAAAACTGTCATAACTGCGGCCACCCGGATGTACCACATGATAGGTGCAGCCGCCAATGGCGCGTTGGCTCCAGTTATCGATAATATCGAAGGTGAGCGGGCCATGGCAGCCTATGCTGGGGTGCAGCGCCGACCACGGGTTCCAGGCGCGAAAGCGCACCGCCGCCACGTATTCACCCGCCACGCCAGTCGGGTGCAGTGGCAGGATACGGCCATTGCAACTGACGGTGTGGCGCGTATCGGTCAAGCCACGTACCCGAATTTGCAGCCGTTCGACCGAGGAATCGACATAACGCGCCGTGCCCTGGCTCGACATTTCTTCACCCAGTACATGCCAGGGTTCAATCGCCTGGCGCAATTCCAGTTCCAGACCCTGGTAGCTGACGGTGCCATAGCGTGGGAAGCGGAATTCGATAAAGGGATCGAACCAGCGCGTTTCAAAGGCAAAGCCATGACGCCGTAATTCGCGTACCACTTCGTAAATGTCTTGCTGGACAAACTGCGGTAGCATCCAGCGATCATGCAGGGCGGTGCCCCAATGCACCAATTTTTCGCGGTAGGGCGTGCGCCAAAAGTGGGCCATCAGGGTGCGTAACAACAGGTTTTGCACCAGGCTCATGCGTGCATGGGGTGGCATTTCAAAGGCGCGGAATTCGACCAGACCCAAACGCCCGGTGGGGCCATCGGGCGAATACAGTTTGTCGATGGAAAATTCACTGCGATGGGTGTTACCGGTCAGATCGACCAGCAAATGGCGCAACATCCGGTCTACCATCCACGGCTTCAGGTTATCTTTGCCGACAGGAAAAACTTCATCCATTTGTTGGAAGGCAATTTCCAATTCGTACAAGCTATCATCGCGTGCTTCATCAACCCGTGGTGCTTGGCTGGTGGGGCCGATAAAGGTGCCGGAAAACAGGTAAGAGAGGGAAGGGTGATTTTGCCAAAACGTGAGGAAGCTGCGCAACAGGTCGGGGCGGCGCAATAAAGGGCTGTCGGCCGGGGTGGCACCGCCCAGCGTGGCGTGGTTGCCGCCGCCGGTGCCAGTGTGGCGGCCATCAAGCATGAATTTTTCCGTGCCAAGGCGGGTTTGCCGTGCTTCTTCGTACAAAATGGTGGTGTTATGCACCAATTCATCCCAACTTGCGGCAGGTTGCACATTGACTTCGATGACACCAGGGTCGGGCGTGACGTTGAAGGAGCGCACGCGGCTGTCGCGCGGTGGCGGGTAACCTTCCAGCCACAGGCGCATTTTTAATTCAGCGGCCGTGGCCTCAATTTTGCTGACCAGGTGTAAATAGTCTTCCAGCCGTTTGATCGGTGGCATAAACACATGCAAGCGGCCACCACGGGCTTCAAAACACAGGGCCGTGTGGATAACATTGCGCCAAGTGTCGCTGTGTGCGTTCTGGCTGCCTGGATGCCGGCTGGCAGCGGGGGCTTTGGCATCCTGTGCGGTGATGGCCGGGTGCGCACCGGCATTGGCTGCCGCCTGAGTGGCAAAACCCTCGGGGTGAAGTTTGGCCTGTGGATGAGTGCCTTCTTTGATGCCTTCTTTGCTGCGCTCGCTGCTGCGCTCGCTGCTGCCCCCTTTGAGATTGGCGGGCAGCGGGCTTTGTTCGCCAAACGGATCGACATCGAATTGGCTTTCGCGCACTTCCCATGGTAAGGAATTGAGCGGCAGGCGTAGCCCCATCGGCGAATCGCCTTCCAGCAAAAACAAGTGTTCGCGTCGCAACGGCCACGCGCCACTGCGCCAGCGCGTGAAGGCGGCATGGTTGATCTCGGCTTCGATCGGCAATACATAACCGACCACGCTGCCCAAGCCTTGTTCCAGCAAGCGCGCCAAACGGCGGCGTTCTTCGGCATCTTTCAAATTGGCTTGCAAGGGATCGAGATTGATGGGCAGGCGTTGCTCAATAATAATTTGCCGTATCACATCTTCATAGGCCGGGATCAAAAAGTCGGTCTTGATACCTAATTTGTCGCAAAGCAATTGAGCAAAGCGGTTGGCATTAAAGTTTTGGTAGCCGTCAAAACAAGGTTCGGCGGCAAACAGGGCCGGATCATGCCAGATTGCTTGACCATCCGTGCGCCAATACGCGCCCAGCGTCCAGCGCGGCAAGGGTTCGCCCGGATACCATTTGCCCTGGCCGTAATGCAGCATGCCACCGGGGCCGAATTTGCTTTGCAGGCGGCGTAATAATTGGCCAGCCAGTTCGCGTTTTTTGGTGCCATTGGCTTCGGTATTCCATTCCGGGCCATCCATATCGTCGATGGAAACGAAGGTCGGTTCGCCGCCTTGGGTCAGGCGCACATCTTGCGCTTTTAGCTTGGTATCAACAAATTTGCCCAATTTGTCAATTGCTTGCCAATCTTCTTCCGAATATGGCTTGGTCACACGCGGGTCTTCGTGGATGCGGGTGATCGTCATTTCATGCTCAAACTCGGTTTCCGCTTTTTCGGTAAAACCTGTCACCGGTGCCGCCGATGCTGTGTTGGCGGTGCAAGCCAGTGGAATATGGCCTTCACCTGCGAGTAAACCCGAGGTGGGGTCCAGTCCAATCCAACCGGCACCGGGTACATACACTTCCGTCCAGGCGTGCAAGTCGGTAAAGTCTTTCTCCGCGCCACTGGGGCCGTCCAGTGCTTTAATATCGGGTGCCAACTGAATTAAATAACCGGATACAAAGCGCGCCGCCAGACCCAAATGGCGTAATATTTCAACCAATAAAAATGCACTGTCACGGCACGAACCGGAGCGTTTTTCCAGAGTTTGTTCCGGGCTTTGTACGCCCGGTTCCATGCGTACCAAATAGGAAATATCCGCTTGAACCCGACAGTTGAGCGCCACCAGGAAGTCTTGCGTGCGCAGTGGCTTGGACAATAAGGCTTCTTTGGTCGCAGCCAGCCAACTCGTTAGCAGTGGGCCTGCGGGTTCGGGTACGCGATAGGGTCCCAGTTCAAATTCTAGCCCTGGCTGGTAGGTAAAGGGAAAATCGGTCGCGTATTCTTCAAGAAAAAAATCAAACGGATTGATAACCGTCATATCGGCCACCAAATCGACGGTGATGGTTAGCTTGTTTGATTTTTCTGGAAACACCAGTCGTGCGATGTAATTGCCGTAAGGGTCTTGCTGCCAATTAATAAAGTGATCTTCAGGTTCAATGCTGAGTGAATACGATAAAATCGGGGTGCGCGCGTGGGCTGCAGGGCGCAGGCGCACTTCATGCGGCGACAATTGAATTGAACGATCATAGTGGTAAGACGTTTTATGATGCAAAGCGACACGGATAGCCATACTGAAAACCTTCTTGTGAATAAAATAAAGTTGATTTTTGGGAAATTGTTCTTATGTCCTTTAGCGCTCCTCTCGTTAGTAGACAACGGCTAGCGAGAGAATGCAAGTGCAATACGGTAAAAGCCGCAAGATTTTCCCTTATTAAGCGACAAGTGCAACGTCATATGCAACTTTTATGACATGGCACCCGACGCTATCCGGCTTTTGCAGCTTTGCAGACCAGGCCTATTGTAGCGCCAGTCCCCCGATCAAATGCCAGGCATGCTGGTGCCCAAGGCGGCGCAAACAACTGGCCGCCAAGGCGCTGCGTGCGCCACTGCGACAAACAAATAACAATTCCTGTGCGTCATTTTGCAGCCAGCCCGAGATAAATTCAGGCAAGCGCGAAAGCGGTGCGTTAACGCTCAGGATTTCTGTGCCCAGCCCCAGGCTGGCCAAACCCATGCCGTGTTCATATCCTTCACGCACATCCACCACCCAGGCTTTGGGGTGGGCTTGTAAAAATGCCTGGATTTGGCTACAGGGTAAATTTAATTCGCCAGCGTCTGGTACGACGGGGGCTTGCAGATGCGATTCGAATTCGATGGTTGACGCAAATTGTTGCCATTGGTCATGTGCGCCGAGCAATAAAGTGCGCGGCGAGAGCCAGCGTGCCAGGTGGCTGTGTTGCTCTGGCAAGGTGTCGCCGATAAAGGCGAAGCGCACATCGTTTGCCAGACAATGTTGGCCATCGCTGTTGCCGAGCAAATAAAACGCTTCACTGGCATTGGGTAGCGGTAATTTCATGAGCCAACTGGCACCCAGGGGCAAGGCGGCGACGGGGGTGGCGTCCTGTAGTTGCAGCGTGGTAACGCCCTGTGTTGGCCAACCCAGGCTGGCGGTGGTTTGGCAAGGAATGCGTGCCTGCAATTTGTGATGCAATGCGTCGCGGCAGGCGCCATGGCTGGCATCGGTGGCTAAAATGGCGAGCACTTGCACGTCGCGGCAATGAACCCAGCGCGCGATACGCTCCACTAATTCCGGCAGGGGGTCGATAATGACGCAACATTGTTTCTCTTGATCGGCATAAATCCAACTGCATGCGGTTTCATACATCAGTCGGATTAAACCCTTGGCCGGGGTTTGCGCCTGGTTTTGGTCGTTGTCGCCACCAAACAGCAGGCAGGCATTGCGCAGCGCATTGCCTGCGCGCAAAATACGCTCGCAGGCCTGGTCGATTTCGCCACTTTGCGTGGCCGGACCAAATGACATGCGAATCGCAGAGGTCACGCGCCAATTCTCCAGGCCCATGGCATCGAGCACAAAACTGCGCACCACTTTATTGGAATTGCAAGCCGAACCCGAGCTGACGCGAATGCCGCTGGCGTCGAACAAATCCAACATTTCTTTGCTGGATAAACCAGGCACGGAAAAATTAATGGTGGTGGCGACGGCATTGTCAAAGGGGGCATTAAACACCACGCCGGGGAAGGCTTGTTGCAAACTGCTGGCCAGGCGGGCGCGAAATTCAAGCTGGGTGGCGTGGCTTTGAAACACCGGATCTTGTTCATGCAGCGCTTTTAATATTGCGCCCAGGGCCACAATGCCAGGCAGATTTTCGGTGCCGCCACGTTGTCCCAATTCTTGTCCGCCACCGACCAACAGCGGGGTAAATGGGGCATTTTCACGCACATATAAAATCCCTATGCCTTTGGGCGCATACAGTTTATGGCCTGAAAATGGCGCATAGTCGATGCGACTGTGCGCCAAATTGAGAGGGCGTTTGCCCAGTGCCTGGACTGAATCGACCAACCATAGTGCCGGGGAATTGCCCAGTGCCTTGGCGATACCGTCCAAATCGCTGATGATGCCGGTCTCATTGTTCACCGCCATGGTGCATACCAACACTGCCTGAGGCGCATATTGGGCAATAAAGGCCAGATCGTGTTGCCCATTCTGGTCAACCGGAATGGTGCGAATCTCAAAATCAAGCCCCAGTACTTTATTCCAGTGTTTTAGCGCTTCCGGCACCGCTTTATGTTCGGTTGCGCCATATAACAACAAATTGGGCGTGGTGTGATGTTTGGATGGGGGCTGCAGGCCTGCTGCCCGACTTGCTGCCGGATTTGCTGACGGACTTGCTGCCGAACTTGCTGAAATTAAGGCCGATAAAATTGCGGTTTGAATCGCTTCGGTGGCACCGCTGGTAAATAGTACCCGCCCATTGCCAGAGCCCAACACCTGCTGTGCCATGTTGTGCGCAAATTCGAGCAATGCGCGCGCGCGTAAGCCCGTGCTATGGGTGCTGCTTGGGTTGCCAAAATTAGCCAACATGGTTTGTTGCGCCGCTATTTGTGCGATTGGCAACACTTGTGTTGTGGCATTGGAATCAAGGTAAATATCGAAAGAAAAATCAATCTCATTACTCGGCGGGGAAGAAGGCATAGGTAACATGGGGCGAATTTTAGGGTAATTGTTCGGGGTTTTTATTCGAAGCTTTGCATGAACCAAGGGCGCGCTTGTGGCGCGGGTTTATTCATCACAATTCGTCAACACCCGCAGTGTAAAGCAATCGATGGCGTTTGCCCAATTAAATTTACATGAGTGTGGCGCAATTGGTGCAATTGGCGCAATTGTGCCTCAATTGTGCCTCCTAAGCGCTCAGATTACGTTGCGGCGCGCTGATCGGTAAGTTGAGTATGAAGTGGCTGCCATGGCCGCTTTCGCTGCTGGCTTGAATGCGCCCACCTAATATTTCAGTCACGATATTGTGGGTGATATTGAGTCCCAAACCGGAGCTGCCAGTGCCAAACCGGGTGGTAAAAAAGGGATCGAAAATGCGCGGCAAATCTTCTTTGGCAATGCCTTTTCCATTGTCGCTGACGATTAATTCTAGCCAGTCAGCCGTTACCGTGTTAACTTGAATCGTTACACAACCGGGGCCATCAAACGCATGTAAAAAGGCATTTTGAACCAAATGG
Organism: Janthinobacterium lividum; assembly: GCA_945864765.1. Classification (GTDB taxonomy): domain Bacteria; phylum Pseudomonadota; class Gammaproteobacteria; order Burkholderiales; family Burkholderiaceae_D; genus CAMBDR01. Next base: position 16,220 of record CAMBDR010000006.1, read on the forward strand.
TGTAGCACTTGGCTTAATGGGCCGGGGTCACCCCTGCCACCAGTGCACCTAATGCGGCCAGCTTTTCTTTGCGCACCAATTCTTCCTGGGTTACCCGTAAGCTTTCCAGGTTTTGCGCGATTTCAGCATGGGCTTGTTGCAATTGTTCGCTACGGTCGCTAAGTTCGGCATTGCGGCGGCCTAATTCGCGGTTTTTATCCGATATTGTTTCACGGATGTGGGTAATATAGTTGGCCAGCCTGCTCATCTGGACAAACATCAGGCAGATGGAAAAGCCGATCATGATGGATAGTTTGATATCGACTTCTTCCGGGTGGTTGATTTTCAAAGCAATAATCAAGCTCGCGTAGCCCAATATCGTGACCAGTGCAACCAGGTAAAAATCGTGCAGGCGGAAGCGGAAAACGCCAAACAAAAAAACCGGCAATATCATCAGCCCAAAAATAATACGGGCTTGATGAGCGAAATACATGATAAACAAGCCTGTGGCCACACCCACTGAAATTTGCGCCAGAGTGAGGCTGGGGTCGGCCAAATGCTGATTCCAGCCGCTGCGTAATAGCCCGTAAAAGGTGATGTTAACGGTCAATACCAATAAGGTGTAAATTTGTAAAACCGGGGTGCTGATATAAGAAAAGTACCACGATAGTAGCGCCAATGAATAGGTCGCGAGATAGCTGAGTGTGCCGAATAAAAAACGCTTGACACGTAATGACTGTGCTTGTTCATCGGGGATAAAAGTAAACGTGCGGCGCATTGATACTCCCGCTGCTGCGGTTTCGGTTTATGTTGATTGGGTGAACCCGGGTCATTGTGCATCAGATTACCGCATTTTTTTTGGTTGTAGCCGAAATTTTCGTATTCAGTTGGACTTCAGTTGGACTTCAGTTGAGCATATGGCAGCGCGGTTTGGCAAGGATGCGTTTGGATGGCCTGGTTTTACCAGGTTTTTGATTGGCGAAATTGGTAGTTCGGCGCTGCTTTGTTGCAGAATTAGGTATTCTTAATTGATTATATTTGAAGATTTTTTCGCAATAAAGCTATGCATCAAGAATATTGATGTAAAATGAGGTTTCGTGTTCATAATCAGGTAAAAGCCGTTACTTGGGTAACAGCAACTTGTGTTGTTAGTAGAGGGATACATTTTGTGAACAATGTGCTATCATTATGCCCGGGGGAAATTTTTCCTCGGAGCCGGAACTATCTGAGATATAAGGAAAAGAGATGAAAGCTGATATCGAATTACAACAACGGAGATTGGGTAAAGAATTGGCGCAGCCAAACCAGGCTGCCGACAGTGTGCATGGCTTGTTGCTGGTATTTACCGGGACGGGTAAGGGTAAATCCAGTGCCGCCTTTGGTATGGGCATGCGCGCTTTAATGCAACAAATGAAGCTGGGTGTGGTTCAATTTTGTGGTGGTTCGGCCACGAGTTCTGAATATCAAAGCATGGGGCAACACCCTTTGTGTGATTTTCAAATTTGTGGTTCAGAATGCAGTTGGCAAAGTAAAGATCGGCATATCGATATTGCCAACGTCAATTATGCCTGGTCAGAAGCCAAGCGCATGATTGAAGACCCATCCTATGGCATGGTCATTTTGGATGACATCAATCTGCTTTTGAAGCATCAGTACCTCAATCTTGATCATGTGATGCAAACTTTGCGCAAACGTCGGCGTGATGTTCACATTGTCATGACCGGGCGTTACGCACCCTTTGAATTAATCGACTTTGCTGATTTGGTGACAGAAATGCGCGCGGTCAAGCATCCGTTTCCGAATCGTGCCATACCGCCTCAAACCGGGATCGAATTTTAATCGATCATCCATCCCGGCGCTTTAAGTGTTTTGGGCTGTGTGGGCGTTGTGGATGTTATGGATGTTGTTTTTAGCGGTAATTGTTTTTCCATTCTCGTAGTGCGGCAAAAATTTGCACCGGGTTCTTGCCATCTGGCAAGCGCCCGGTTTCTGTCAGGCGTGAAATAATCGCCTCTTGCTCGCAACGCAAGAATGGGTTGCTGGCTTTCTCCAGTCCGATGTGCGATGGCACGGTCGGTATCCCTTGCTGCCGTTTGGCTTGTTCCTGCTTGATACGCAGGGCCAAGGCCGGATTGTTGTTGTAGTAAATCAGAAACACCACCACAATGGTCCGGATGATGGTGGTTGATTAAAATTGCGCACAAACGGTGTTGTTGTGCCTTAAGAGCCGCTACAATCGGGGCAGCGGCACCAGGATCGACCACTGCCGCGTCGCGTCCATTGTGGATGAGCCAAAAATAGTTGTCATCAAAGGCGGGAATACACTGTACTTGTAGCGTGTGGGGCCGGGTCGATGGTGGAGTTTGGCTTGAAAGTGGGGAAGGCGTTGGCATGAGAATAAATGTATGAAAAATTCAGAAGCACCCATCATAACGCTAAGCGACTGGTTGGCAACGCCAGCGGGTTGTTATATTCATGCTTGGGAGCGTGCTTGTCTGGATTTGTTAACAGCCGATATTTTTGGCTACAATGCGGTGCAAATTGGCTTGCCGCAATTGCCTGCGTTGGCGGCTAGTCGTATGGCGCATCAATGGCAAACCGATCAACAAATATCGATTAATTTGCCGCTAGACGCCAAACCTGTGGTGCTATTGCATGATTTTGCGGAATTGCCGTTTGCCACGCAAAGTCTTGATTTAGTGGTGCTGCCGCATGTGTTGGAATTTGCCGCCCATCCGCATCAGGTATTGCGAGAGGTGGAGCGGGTGCTTATTCCCGAAGGGCAGTTGATTATTTGTGGCTTTAATCCGGCCAGTCTTTGGGGGCTGCGGCAAAGCTTGCATCGGCTTGGGGCCAACAGTTATTTACCTCATCAAGGTGCATTAATCAGTTTGCCACGTCTCAAAGATTGGATGCAGTTGTTAAATATGGAAGTCAATGATCATTATCATGGTGTTTATGCCTTGCCGTTTTCGACCTATCGTTGGTTGAATCGCTGTGAATTTTTGGAGCGGGCGGGTGCCCGTTGGTGGCCGTATTTGGGCGCGGTGTATGTGGTGCGCGCAATCAAGCGCGTCAGAGGCATGACACTGATTGGCCCGGCCTGGCGTAAAACACAAGGGCCAGTGCAAACGGGCCTGCCCGTGACCAACAAGGGTAAGCGCGGCGAACAGGATGGCTGATATGGCTGATATGGGCAAGATGGATAATATGGAGCGGACAGAATAGCATGAGGCAAATATTTCTCGATACCGAAACCACGGGCTTGAATCCGCGTTCTGGTGATCGCATTATTGAAATCGGCTGTGTTGAATTGGTGAACCGGGTTTTGACGGGCAATAATTATCACGTCTATATCAATCCCGAGCGCGATTCGGAAGAAGGTGCGTTGGCGGTACATGGTTTGACGACCGAGTTTTTAAGTAGCAAACCCAAGTTCGCCCAAATTGTCAGTGAATTGCGCGATTATGTGCAAGGCGCACAAATCATCATTCACAATGCGCCCTTTGATTTGGGCTTTTTGAACGCCGAATATGCGCGCCTTGATTTACCACCCTTCGAGACCGAAGTGGCCGGCGTGCTCGATACCCTGGTGCAAGCCAAGGAAATGCATCCCGGCAAGCGTAATTCTTTGGATGCGCTGTGTGACCGGTATGGCATTTCCAACTCGCACCGCAAGCTGCACGGCGCACTGCTGGATGCGGAACTGCTGGCCGATGTTTATTTGGCCATGACGCGTGGCCAAAATAGCTTTGGCATGGAATTGGATGTGGTTTCGACCGATTCGGCGATGGAATCAGAACAAGCGTTGTTACCTTTGCCGGAACTGGTGTTGTTATTGGCTGATGAGGCCGAGAACGCGGCCAATAATAAAGTATTGGATGGAATTGATAAAGAAATCCGGGGCACCAGTTTGTGGCGTGTTGTTCACGAAAGCGCAGCCAGCCCTGCTTAGTTTTTGGTGGGGCTGTGGGATTTTTGAGAGCGATTCGCGCTGTTTTTAAGATAAATGTCGGATTTTGTTGGATTTTTTCTGAATTATTCTTGGATTTTTCCATATCCTTATGCCATAATCTCGTCTTTACGGGAGGTTAGCTCAGGGGTAGAGCACTGCATTCACACTGCAGGGGTCGCAAGTTCGAAACTTGCACTTCCCACCAAAGAATTTTTGCGACAAATCTGAATCCAAATACAAAGCCTGAACCCGAGTTTGGGCTTTGTTGTTTCTACGAAGGCTTTTAGCGCGGTATGAATCGAATCGTGCTGTGCATGCCGCCAATCCCCTCGCTTCGTGTTATGCTTTGAGCAAAAATAGACTCTGCCTTTTGTTCAATGAAAAAGACAATCGCTCAAATCCGCCAATCGTATGACACCTTCATGGGCCGCGACTTACCGCCCCGTGAGATTGCCATTAAGTTTCAAGTCCCGCTGCCCTTGGCGCGTGAAAAGCCGCCAAAATTTCGCGAAATCGCCTTTTTGAAAAAGGATCTCGATGATCCCGACGCCGATGTCAATTATTTTAAGACCCTGCAAAAAAATTTGCGGCAATTGAATCGCTGCAAGATCGGTGTGGTGAAGCGATTTTTATACAATGAAGGCTTCGTCATGGCATTTTATCCCTTGTTGCTCAAGCAAATTCGATTGCATTTGAGTGGCGGGGGGATTCCCGAACTGGCACCACGCCAGGACATGCTGGATACCATTACGGATATTTTTCGCCAATTAATTGATTCTTATAAAGTTATATTTAAGACTATTTATTTGGGAAAAAATTTTCAATTCGTTCGGCTCGCGTCCCAATTTGAGAAAAGCGCGTATCGCATTCTTGAATTATTGAAGATGAAGCAGCGCGTAATGGGTTTACGCTACCAGCTTTTATCAGAGCAAAGTTGGTTGACGATTAATATTGTATTCCACGTGATGTGGTCGTTGAAAAAGACGGATATGGAACGAGTGGCGCTGGATAGTATTTCCGCCAATCGACTCGAACCATTTAATACCAGCCTGGTGGATTTATTTTTGACTTTGCAAATGGTGCAGCGCTTTAATGTACCCAAATGGCCAACGGAGTGGCAATTTTCCTTTGATCGTTATGATCAAACGATGCGCACGCTGCTGCAAGTGAGCGAAGACGATGGCGTCAAAATGACGCGTCATGTGACACTGAGCTATTGTTATGATAATATTCCAACGCGTTTCAAGCGCGTGGAAGAGGGCGGGGCGCGCGGCGCTTGTGTCATGATCCATTGGCAGCATTTGCAAAAAAAGATCATGTCCGACTATCTGCAATTTTTCCACGAAAAAGGCCAGGCCAGTCGCGTTGGTGTCATGGAAAAATTTGAGTTTTTGTCCTATATTGAAGGATTGGCCTTAGTGCAATTGCAGTTGGAATGTATCAAGAGTGAAGAGGTGGCTTTATCGTCGGATGCCTTGGATGGGCAACCTTGCGACTTGCGCATCTTTGTTGGTTTCAAAGATGTGTATCCGTTTTTGCATAATTTGCATTACCATGCCGACCTGGAAGAAGTCGGTACGCGGATGGTCGATTTATTGGCGCAAAGGTCGGCTGTATTGGCAGAAGACCATGTGGCGACCAAAGCCAGTGTCTGGCATTTGCAAAACCAGGACAAACACACCATTAAGCTGAAAACCCAGGAAACCCAATTTACGACATCCTTGAAAATTGGTAGTTTGATTGCATATGGCTTTGGCAATGAAGGAATACAACAGCCTGCGTTGGGCGTGGTGGCGAGAATTTTCCGGCCTTCCAGTAAAACGGTATTTTTGGATATAGATCGTATTGGCTCTGATTCTGAACCGGTGTTGGTGACCCCCGATCTGAATGGTTATGATGAGTTTGATCAGCATGGGAAGCAAGTGTTGTATGCAATTTTAACCACCGATGTGCAGGGAGAAGCGGCATTATTGTTTCCGCCGCATAGTAGTTTTATTGAAAAAGACGCTTTGGTGGTCAAACGGGTTAAAGGGCAGCAATTAATTCAGTTGGGGAAATTGCAGTCTGTCACTAAATCCTATTTGAGTTTTAAACTCAATAGTGTGAAACAGACTTTTTAGTGGTCGCTTGATGATTGGATCGCCGGGCCGTTGGCTCGCCAAATTGTTAAATTGTTTTGTGGAAATGTGACATCGCGCAGGAAGTTGGCTAGAATAGACTTGCTGATCCGACTCAATGAGGGGGCCGTATGTGCTTGATGAATGCTGATTTACCCACTCGCTTATTTATTCATTTAGTTACTCACTTATTTGGTAACTTGCCAACTCGCCTGTTTGCTTGCTTATTTGCCTGTTTTTCAGCGCGTCGGCTCACTTATTTGTCCGGGATATTTTTCTTGTGTTGGCTATCAGGGCAAGTAGAGGCGAGCGTCACATTGCAAGGTGTGGTGGTGCGCGAGCGTGAAAATGGCGTGCCGATCGCAGGGGTGGTGGTGCGAGCGGACGGTGCCAATCCTGTTACCAGCGGCCCGGACGGGCGTTTTCGGCTGGTTTTCCCTCAGCGTGAATTTGGGCAAGAAGTCTCGATCAAAATCAATTACACGGGTTGGGTGGCAGTGAATCAAGTGTTACTGGAGCGCCATATGCTCGATGTGACTAACCCCCCTTTTCGTATCGTGCTGTGTAAGCAAGCTGAATTTGATAA